>JAFQVZ010000069.1 GCA_017407765.1 Clostridia bacterium
ATAAGGCAGAGGACGAGGCCATAAGGAAAACCGTTGAGAAGTATTCCGAGGCCTTTGTAGAGGCTATGGAGTATTTTGACAAAGCGCTCAGAGAGGCATTTGAAAGAAATAACGATATTGAAGGAGAAAAATGATAATGAATAAGCTTGGATTAGGATTCCTGCGTCTTCCCATGACAGGGGAAGAGGGAGCAAAGGTCATTGATATGGCTGCGGCTCAGGCTATTGTCGACCGCTATATCGAAAAGGGCGGCAAATATTTCGACACAGCCTATACATATCTTGACGGCACCAGCGAGCCTGCGCTGCGCGAGGTGCTTGTTAAGAGATATCCCAGAGAGTCGTTCATGCTGGCAGATAAGATACCTTCGTGGAAGCCCACATCTTATGAGGATGCCTGGAAGTATGTGGACGAGATGCTCGAGCGCTGCGGAGTGGAATATTTTGATGTTCTCATGCTCCATTGGCTCAATGCCGCACACTATGACATCGTCGAGAAGTACGACGGCTTCCGCGTTCTTCGTGAGGCAAAGGCAAAGGGAATTGCCCGAGAGATAGGCTTCTCCTTCCACGACTCGGCCGAGGTCCTCGAGCGTATCCTTTCGGCCCATCCCGAGGTGGACTATGTCCTCATGCAGATAAACTATCTCGACTGGGAGAATGCCGGAGTGCAGTCGCGTCTTTGCTATGAAACGGCCATGCGTCACGGCAAGAAGATCATCGTTATGGAGCCGGTAAAGGGCGGAACACTGGCCAATGTGCCCGAAGAGGCAATGGAGCTCTTTGAAAAGGCGGCTCCCGGCCGCACACCTGCCGAGTGGGCGGTGAAGTTTGTCAAGGGTCTGCCCGGAGTCACCATCATGCTGAGCGGCATGGGCGCGCCCGAGCAGGTGGATCAGAATATTGCTCCTATGGAGCCTATGACCAAGGAAGAGCTTGAGGTCATCGACAAGGTACGCGCCATTATCCTCGGCAAGACGGCAATTCCCTGCACAGGATGCCGCTACTGTGTCGACCACACACCTTCCTGCCCCATGAATATCAATATTCCCGAATATTTCAAGCTTTACAATGCCATCAAACGCTATCCCGGCGACGGCTGGAAGATCAAGCCCGCGTTCAACGATATGACCACCCGTTACGGCGCACCTTCGCAGTGCATAAAGTGCCGCATGTGCGAGAGAAACTGCCCCCAGCAGCTGCACATCACCGATCTTCTTCAGCAGGTAGCGGAAGAGTTTAAATAAAAACTATTGCTATTTTGTGCAATAGTGCTAAAATAAAAGTATCCTGAAAAATAATATAAGGAGATCTTGAAAATGAAGTTTGATTTTACAAGTATTATCGACCGTCACGGTAAGGATGCTATCGCAGTTGAGATGCCCGGTAAGGGCGGTGGCTTTGCGCCTCCGGGACCCAAGGAAGGCTTTGATGTTATCCCCATGTGGGTCGCAGACATGAACTTCCCCACAGCTCCCTCTATTCCTGAATCTATTATCGAGAGAACCAAGCACCATGCTTACGGTTACTTTGTACCCCGTAAGGAATACCTCGACGGTATCGTCAACTGGCATAAGAACCGCAACGGCGTCGAGTGCATGGAACACAAGCACATCGGCTATGCCAACAGCGTTCTCGGCGGCGTAGTCACAGCTCTTAATGTTCTGTGCTCGAAGGGCGACAACGTTCTGGTACATTCTCCCACATACGTCGGCTTCACCGGCGCGCTGGGCAACAACGGCTATAAGATCATCCATTCCGAGCTGAAGAAGGACGAGCAGGGCATCTACCGCATGGACTTCGAAGATATGGAAGAGAAGATCGTCAAGAACAAGATCCACTGCGCTATCATGTGCTCGCCTCACAACCCCACCGGCCGTGTATGGGAGCGCTGGGAGCTCGAGAAGGCAATGGAGCTCTATAAGAAGCATGATGTATACGTCATCTCCGACGAGATCTGGTCCGACCTTATCATGCCCGGCTATAAGCATATCCCCACACAGATGGTCTCTGAAGATGCAAAGCAGCGCACAGTCGCCGTTTATGCTCCCTCCAAGACCTTCAACCTGGCCGGCCTCGTAGGTTCCTACACAGTTATCTACAACGACTGGCTGCGTGACCGCTGCGTAAAGGAAGCAAGCCTGAGCCACTATAATCAGATGAACGTCCTTTCGATGTACGGCTGCATCGGCGCATACCAGCCCACAGGCTACGAGTGGCTGGACGAGCTGCGCGAGGTCCTCAGCGGCAACATCAACTATGCTTACGACTATATCACCAAGAACTTCGAGGGCGTTAAGATCCAGAAGCCTCAGGGCACATATATGCTCTTCATCGACTGCACAGAGTGGTGCGAGAAGCATGGCAAGACCATCGACGAAGTTCAGAAGGCCTGCTGGGATCACGGTGTCACGATCCAGGACGGCCGCGGCTTCCATGGCCCCTGCCACATCCGCATGAATCTGGCTCTGCCTCTGTCCCGTGTAGAGGAAGCTATGGAGCGTCTCTCCAAGTATGTCTTTATCGACTAAGATACATTGATTTTCTTCGGGCTCCCTCAGGGGAGCCCGTTTTTAAAACCGAAAGGAGAATAATATGGATTTTCTGCAGCTTTCTCACGACCGCTGGTCGGTTCGCAAGTTCAGCGACAAGCCTGTCGAGCAGGAGAAGATAGATAAGATAATCGAGTCGGCCATGGCGGCGCCCACCGCCTGCAACTGGCAGCCCTTTAAAATATGGGTGTTTCAGAGCCCCGAAGCGGTGGCAAAGCTGGCCGATGCCACAAGCTATACCTTCGGCGCAAAGCTTATGTTCCTGATCGGCGGCGATCCCGAAAAGGCATGGGTCCGCAAGTTTGACAAGAAGAGCTTTGCCGATGTGGATGCCTCCATCGTTGCCACGCACATGATGCTCGAGATCCACGATCTCGGCCTCGGCACTACTTGGGTAGGTGCCTTTAATGAGGCCAAGCTCAAGGCATATTTCCCCCAACTGGAGGGATATCAGCTGATAGCTCTGTTCCCCACGGGCTATATTGCCGAGGATGCCGAGCCTTCGAAGCTCCATCTTGAAAGCAAGGCTAAAGAGGAACTGGTGACCGTTCTTTAAAGCGGTTTGATAACGGAGGTTTTTTATGAAGAAAATAGTTGCGATAAATGCCAGCCCCAGAACAAAGTGGAACACATCCTCTCTTGTCCGCGAGGCGGCAAAGGGTGCCGAGGCAGAGGGCGCAGAAGTCAGGATATTTGACCTCTACAGCCTTGGAAAGTTCACCGGATGCATTTCCTGCTTCGGCTGCAAGCTTCCCGGCCATCAGGGAAAGTGCGTTTACAAAGATGCCCTTACACCCGTCCTCGAGTCCATCAGAGAGGCCGACGGACTTATCATAGGAACGCCCAATTATCTGGGAGATGTCAGCGCAGCCTTCCGTTCGCTTTATGAAAGGCTGGTATTTCAGGCTCTGACCTACAAGACCGAGCCCCGAAGCTATAACACCCACCTGATCCCGGTGCTTTTCATAATGACCAGCAACTGTGCAGAAGAGGCCTATGACAGGATCGGATATACCGATATGCTCGAGAAATACAAGGGCACTCTCAGCGGCATGGTGGGCCCCACGAAGGTGATGATCGCGGGCAACACCCTGCAGGTCAATAATTATGACCTCTATAACTGGACGATGTTCGACCCCGAAGCCAAGAAGGCGCGTCACGACGAGGTCTTCCCCAAAGAGCTGGAAAAGGCATTTTCGCTGGGTGCCGAGATGGTAAGCAGTCCCTGGTAACAGGTATATGGTCAAAAAGGCAAAGGACGTTTAAGCGGCCTTTGCCTTTTATTTATGTCATAAGGCTGCGTTATGCTGAATAACAATAGGGCAGAGGTGAGCGTATGATTATAAAAACCATCAAGTTTTCAAAAAAGAGGGCACTCTGCATCCTGCTGACCATAGCCGTTGTGATCGCCGCGGTTATTCTTGCCGTGCCCGAGAAAAAGGCCGAGGCGGCATCCTTCGCCATAAAACCGGCAGGCAGCGAGGAGGGCAGGGTGGCATATATCGAGTCGCTGGGCTATGAGGTGGGCGGCGAGCCGGTGGTCAGCCGCGAGGTGGTGATACCTCAGGTGTTCGACGATGTGTATACAAACTATAATGCGCTTCAGCTGGAGTGCGGCTTTGACCTTGCGGCCTACAAGGGCAGGCAGGTGGAGCTTTATACATATCCCCTCAGCAGCTATCCCGGCTTTGACGGCGAAGTGATGTGCGACCTGCTGGTGCTGGGCGGCGAGGTCATCGGAGGCAACATCTACACTGCGGCGCTGAATGGATTTATGCACGGGCTCAGGGCATATCAAGGTTGATTAAATCCTCCGCTTGTCGTATACTGTTGGTATATGGCAACAGTTTACACATTACGGAGGACAATATGAAAAAACCTACTCTTCTCGTTCTGGCGGCAGGCATGGGCAGCCGTTTCGGCGGCCTCAAGCAGATAGAGCCCCTTGGCCCCAACGGCGAGATCATTATTGACTATTCGATTTACGACGCATGGAAGGCCGGCTTCGGCAAGGTAGTGTTCCTTATCCGCGAAGAGCTGCTCGACACCTTTAAGGAGGTCATCGGCAACCGCGCAGAGGGCCTGCTGGAGGTGGATTATGCATTCCAGAGCACCGATATGGTCCCCGAGGGATACACCTGCCCCGAGGGCAGAACAAAGCCCTGGGGCACCGGCCATGCGGTGTGGTGCGCCAGAAATCACATCGACGGCCCCTTCGGCGTCATCAATGCCGACGATTTCTATGGCCGCGACAGCTATATGAAGCTCAGCGATTACCTTGTTAACCATGCCAGCGACCGTAATATGTGCATGGTAGGCTTCCCTGTCGAGAACACCCTCACAAACAACGGCACCGTATCCCGCGGTATATGTGTCGAGGAGGACGGCAAGCTCAAATCGGTAGTCGAGCACACCAAGATCACAAAGAAAGAGGATGGCGGCCTGACCGATCTTGCTTCGGGCAACGATATTCCCGACGGCAGTGTTGCATCGGTAAACGTATGGGGCCTGACTCCCCTTATTTTCGACGAGATGACCCGCGCATTCCGCGAGTTCCTCGACGGTCTTAATGAAGAGAATGCCCTCAAGGCCGAGTTTTTCCTGCCCGCCTGCGTCGATAACCTTATCAAGCAGGGCAAGACCGAGGTGGCAATGCTCAAGACCACATCCAAGTGGTATGGAGTCACCTACCGTGAAGACAAGGGCGACGTTATGAAGGCATTTGCCGAAATGCACGAAAAGGGCGAATATCCCAACCTCAAGCAGTAACTTAATAAAAAACAAACGGCGTGACTGTGATCTCAAACAGTCGCGCCGTTTTTTAATGCGTTGAGCTTTTGCCAATGTATGAGCCCCAATATGTCGCCTTCATAGAGCGGCGCCGTGCCGGGCAGCAAGAGCAGGTCCTGGGGGTGCATCAGAGAGGGGGGCTTGGGGAGAGGAATGTCGCCCTCGGTCTCGAGGATATGCGACACAAAATGCGAGCAGAAGTAATGTTTGTCCTTATGGCTTTCGATGCCGAGACGGCAGCTTATGAGGCCGCGGATGAAATAACGGTAGGATTCCTTTTCGGAAAGCATCTTTTCAAGCTTGTTTCGTATGCGCTCGTAGGCGATGTCGGGAACAGGAAGATTGAGCAGAATGCAGGGCATGGTGGGGTAACGTGCAAAGCTTCCCTTACGCAGGTCTTCGTGAATGAGGCCGGCAGGAAGATAGGTGTATGTGTTTCTGCGGGCAAAGCTGCAAAGCGAGTTCAGCTCTTCGTCATAGGCGATGGATGCATGAGTGTACTGCGCGCCGGTCATCAGATTGATGGCTCTTGAGACCGATGTATTTGACCTGATGAGCAGGATATAAATGTTTTTCATGCAGGATCACCACCTTAAAAGCTGCAGAAGTAGTAAAAAGATATATAAATATTACCTCAAAATCATAAAAGTGTCAAATAAATTGGCCTGAAGATTTTCTTAAGAGTTTATTTGCAAAACTTTATGAGCATACTGTCTTTATTAAGGCAGGTGTGAAAATGAAACTTAACGGAAGCTATGAGCATGATATAAAGCTCATGGAAAATCTTACGGCTGGCGATCCTACGGTCAAGCTGCGCGACTTTGAGGGGCGGTATAACCCGGCGATACGGTGCCGCATCTTTTTCAGCGACGGCATGGTGTCGTCCCAGCTGCTCAGCGACGGCATACTCGAACCGATAATCAATTTCAGGGGTGAGCTGCCGAGGGACGAGATACTTGATTATATGGCTCTTGCCGTTCTCGAGCTGCCCGAGGTGCGCCGCTCTGTCGACAGCGGCGACATGGCAGAGGCGCTCAATTATGGCGACGTTCTTCTTTTTGCCGACGGACAGCCGGGTGCTCTTATAATAGGCTGCAAAAACTTCACCTATCGCGGAATATCTGAGCCTGAGGAGGAAAAGGTGGCCAGAGGCCCGCGCGAGGGCTTTACCGAGCCGATAATGATAAATATATCGATGCTCAAGCGCAGGCTGCGCACCCATAAGCTTAGGATAGACATGGTGACGGTGGGCGAAAGAACATCCACAGCCTGTGGAGTGATATCGCTGGACGGAGTGACCGATGAAAAGCTTGTCAGGCAGGTGAAGGAGCTGGTGGAAAAGATCGAGATCGACGGGATACTCAGCTCGAATTATATATCCGAGCTTATTGATCCCGCGCCCTTTGGCTTTTTCAGAAGGATAGGCTCGACTGCGAGGCCCGATGTGGCGGCGGCAAAGCTGCTGGAGGGCAGAGTGCTCATAATGGTTGACGGCAGCCCTCAGGTGCTGACGCTGCCCTTTGTTTTTCTCGAGCATTTTCAGAGCCCCGAGGATTATTATGTCACATGGCATCATGCTGCCTTTTCAAGGGTACTGCGTATGGCGGCCTTTGCGCTGTCGATAACGCTGGTTCCGGTTTATGTGGCCGTTCTTAACTATCATCCGGGAACCTTCCCAACAATGATGATAATGAACATCGTGGCCCTTCAGCAGGCAACACCTTTTTCGGCTCTCACCGAGGCGGTGCTGCTGCTTATTGCCTTTGACCTTCTGAGGGAGGCAGGGCTCAGGACTCCGGCCAGCGTTGGGCAGACCCTTTCGATCGTAGGAGCGCTGATACTTGGTCAGTCGGCGGTGGAGGCCAACATAGTCTCGCCCTCCATGCTGATAGTGGTGGCTCTTTCGGGAGTGACGGGGCTTATAATCAACGATCTTCGCAATCAGGTGGTGCTGATAAGATTCATGCTGCTGGCCTTCGGGGCGGCGGCAGGCCTTTGGGGCATAGCGGCAGGCATAACGATGGTTTTGGGCAGGATGGCGGAGATAGGCAGCTTTGGGGCCGACTATCTTACGGGTATGCCCCTCAATGCTCAGGGCAGCCATGAAGACAGCCTTTTCCGCACGCCCATCAGCAGGATGAAAAAGTCGGGACGGTTTATGGCGCGGAGGGACAGACCATGAAGCGAATTATGATAATATTTGTATCCGTGCTTTGCCTTGCTGCGCTCACAGGATGCCATGAGGGCGACCTTCAGCAGTTCTATATCGTTACGGCGGCAGCGGTGGATGTGGAAGACGGACGGTATAAGCTCACCCTTGAGGGCAGCGCCAACAGGCTGGATGAAAGCAAGAATCCCCAGCCTGCTTTGCAGACCGGAAGGGGCGAAACCATCACCCAATGCCTGCAGGATATACAGAGCCGCTCGGGCGAGCTGCCCTATATGCGCCACAGCATACTGATAGCGCTGTCGCAGGCCTCGATAAACGAGGTGCTGGACGAGCTTGTGGCATATATTCAGGGGGAGGACAGCATCCGGCTCAACGTACGGGCAGTTATGGCAAAGGAGGGTGAGGCGGCAATGCTTTTAAACGACAGCGAGTTTGCCTCAAGCCGCATCCTTAAGAGCTTTACCGGCGGGGCAAAGCGGCTGACAACGGCCGATGTCCAGCTTTATGACCTGATGTATTGCCTCGATTCGCCGGGGATAGACGGCTGGATGCCGGTCAGCGGACAGGAGGGGACCGAGGGTATTGCGCTGCTGAGCGGCTATAGCTATGGGGGATACCTCGAGCCGAGGCTGGTGCCTTCATTTTTGATGATGACGGGAAAGGCCGAGGGCGGAAGCCTGACAGCCGAAGTCGGGGGCAAATATGTCTCCTTCAGTCTGACGGACTGCAGCAGAAGGCTGGATGTCAGCCTGGTAAACGGAGTGCCGAGGGTAAGTGTGGGCATAAAGGCAGATTTCCGCCTTAGGGATATGCCGGAGCATACGGCAGAGGTATATGAGGCGGCGCTTGAGAAGCGCCTTGTTTCGGAGGGGCATGAGGTGTTTGAGCGGCTCAAAGCCTCGGCCTGTGATGCTTTAGGGGCGGGGCAGCAGCTGAGCCGGCTTTCGCCCTCGGTGTGGGAGCAGGCGGAGGGCAGATGGCACGAGCTTTTTTCGCAGGCCGAGCTGGAGCTTGATATCGACTGCCGCCTTGAAAGCCGCGGCAAGACGGAGGGGATGGAATGAGCCATAAACTGAGCACATACCGGGTGTTTGCGGCGGTGTTTCTCTTTCTTAACGCAGGCAGCATAAACACCGG
>JAFQVZ010000070.1 GCA_017407765.1 Clostridia bacterium
CGGCGGTGGATGAGGTGACCTGCGTCAAGCTTGCTGTAAAGCGCTTCGCGACCCCTCATCAGTCACCTTCGGTGACAGCTTCCCCACACAGGGGGAAGCCTTTTCTTGCCTCCCTTGCCTAAAGGGAGGGGGACCGTCGCAAGACGGTGGAGGGATATTTCGGTGAGCCCGGTCGGGCGATTCGTGAATCGCCCCTACAATATCCCCCAGTCAACTTCGTTGACAGCCCCCTTTAGGCAAAGGGGCCATTTTACCAATCCTCAGTCGGCTTCATCGACAGCTCCTATGTGCCCTTGGGATATTCTCAAAGGAGCATTAGGTGTGAAGGCGCGAATAGCCTCCTTAAAACAATCTTAAGCTTTCTTCTGTAGTGCAGGCTGCTTTTTCATGTTATAATGATAATATAAGAAACCACAAAGGAGGGTCATAATGCGGCTTTTGTTTTACTTTCTGCCTTTTCCTGTCCTTGTGCTTTTTCTGAGAAAGTTCAGTTATTATGAAGAACTGAAAAAGAGGGAGGAGAGCCATCCCGGCAGCGTGTCGCCCGGACTTATGAGAGAAATGCGTTTTTATTCCATCATATATGGCATAATTGTTGTTATCGTAGTGGCGGTAAATCTTGTTTTTATGATGCTTGTAAACACAGGTTCGATTTCAAATATGTGAAACTGCAAAGGAGGCATATACCATGTTTGAACTTATATTTTTCGGTTTCCCCTTTGCCGCCCTGATCGCCTGGGTGGCCTGCCTTAACCGATATTCCACCATGAAAAAAGAGTATAAAGAAGACCCCGCCCTTGTTTCGGAAAAGGATCTTAAGCTCGCCCGTATGTGGACATATATCAGCGGCGTTGTCGCCCTTGCACCCGTGGCAGTGGTGGTGGGCTTCATCGTCCTTATTTATACGGGCGCCATCGCCTTCATGTGAGGTGGACGGCATGAACGAAAAGACCTTTATGCGGCTGTTGGCTGCAATAGTCGTGCTCGGGGTGGCGGCAACACTTATCCACCTGGCCTATGCCGTCTATGCCTATCAGCACTGCTCGATAATTTACTTTATAGCAAAGGAGCTGTGGTAATATGAAGCGCAGGCAGATCCTGACCCTTGTTTCGGCAGTTCTTTTCTTTGCCCTGTTTAATGTGAGCATGTACTTCGTATTAACGAGAAGGCTCTCGAACAACTTCAGTTCGGCCACACAGGCTCAGATGGTGGATGTCGGATCCTATCTGCCTCATAATGAGGCTTCCGACCTGCCCGACATCGACACCGGGCTTATGCTTGAGGGCGAGCTGCCGGTCCTTGACGGAGCGGCGGCGCTGGTGCCCGTCTATGCCGCGGTCATAGATACTGTATATCCGGAAGGTTGCGTCACCTTTGAGGGCGGCGAGTTCTCAAGCGACAATTACTATGGCGAGAACTTTGCCCCGGACAGCAAAATGCAGTACCGCAACACGGTGCGCGGATATCAGGCGGTGGTCGACGGTACAGCCGATATCCTGTTCTGCGCCGCGCCTTCCGAGGATCAGAAGGCCTATGCAGAGGATAGGGATGTCGAGCTGGTGTATGTTCCCGTGGGGCGCGAGGCATTTGTGTTCTTCGTAAACTCAAATAACCCGGTAACCGGCCTTACAACCGCCCAGGTGCGCGACATCTATGCCGGAAAGATCACAGACTGGAGCGAGGTGGGCGGCGCCAGACGAGCCATAAACCCCGTCACCCGTCTTGAGGGCAGCGGCAGCCAGACGGCCATGAATGCCTTTATGGGCGACGTGCCCATAGGCCCCAAGTCGCCCTTTGCCATCACCGGCGGAGCCATAGGCTTCTCATTCCGTTATTATATGGACGGCATTGTCGAGAATGACGGCGTCAGGATGCTGGAGCTCAATGGAGTCTATCCCGATGCCGATAATATCCGAAGCGGCGACTATCCCATCATAGCCGAGTTCTATGCCATCTACCGTGCCGATAATGACAATCCCAACATACCGGTCGTTATCGACTGGCTGCTGTCGGACGACGGACAGAGGCTTATAGAGGAATGCGGATATGTATCGGTGAGATGATAAAAGGGTTTACAAAATATCTGTTTAATCGCCGCTGAAAACGGGATATAATACCTTTTGAAACAGATATTATATCTCACAGGAGGATCATATATGAAAACAGCCCTTATAGATGTCGGCGGCGGCCTCAGAGGCGTGTACGGCACAGGCGTGCTGGACAAGTGCCTTGACCTTGGCATTGTTTTTGACTACTGCATAGGTGTTTCGGCAGGCGCCGGCAATATATCATCCTATCTTTCGGGCCAGCGAGGCAGAAACTACAGGTTTTATTTCACTTACTCCTTCCGCAAGGAATATATGGGGGTCAAAAACTTCATAAAAACCGGCAATTTCTTTAATCTCGACTATGTCTATGGCTGGCTGCCCACCACCAAGGGCGACGATCCTCTTGATTTCGATGCCATGATGGCCCATCCTGCCGAATATATAGTTGTTGCCAGCGAGGCCGAAAGCGGAAAGGTGCGCTATTTTACAAGGGACGACTTTGCTCTTGATAAATACGATGTATTCAAGGCATCTTCCTGCATCCCCTTCTTCTGCAAGCCGGTGGAGATAGACGGCGTAAAGTATTACGACGGCGCTCTCAGCGATCCCGTCCCCGTTCAGAAGGCTCTTGATGACGGATGCGACAAAATAGTTCTTGTTCTGACCAGGCCCAAGGATATTATCCGCAGCGATAAGAAGGATGTTACTACAGCCCGGTTTATTGAAAAAGAGTATCCCAAAGCTGCCGAAAATCTTCGCGCACGCGCCCGCCGGTATAACGAGGGCGTGGCGCTGGCAAAGCAGCTGGAAAAGGAGGGCAGGGCGATCATCATTGCTCCCGACGACACCTGCGGAGTCGATACCATGAAGCGCAGCAAAGAGTCGCTTATGCAGCTTTACGGCAAAGGCTTTAAGGACGGTGCCGCGATAGCTGATTTTCTTAAAAATGATGCCCTGATACCTGGAAAAGCATAATATTGCCGAAATAAACAAAAAAACCACCCGTTTTGGGTGGTTTTTTATTTCTGTAATATATGCACAAAAATCTATGTATTGCTTTATCGAAAATGCCTATCAAACGAAAACGGAATATTAAAACAAACGATTGGACAAATCTGAAATGCGGTGGTTAAATATTTAACGGCAAAGGGACCGCTATGTCCCAATGAAAGATCAAAATAATTACAGGAGCGTGCGTAATGTTTCAAATGCTGAACGAAAAAGAGCGCAACGAGAAGGGCCTGCTTCGTGAAGATGCAAAATCTTTGAGAAAGCTTACCCGCGAACAGCTCGCTGAGCTTGAAGAACGCGAAAAGACACCGCGTGAAAAAATGATGGACCTCATCATCACGGTACTTCCTGCTGTTGTGCTGGCAATCAGCCTGCTGGAATATACCATTATGCCCGATGTCAACCCCAACCCCATGCGTCACATATATACAGTTGTTCTGGCCATTGTTTTTGTTGCTTATACAGCAGCATTTATTCTTGGCAAGATCAAGGAGAGCAAGGGCGATAAGAAGCTTATCCGCAGCCTGAGATACAGAGCTCCTCTGTATGCAGCTATCGCGGCTATCCTCACACTGTATGATATCCTCACAATCAAGACCAACTATTTCACATATCCTCTGGTACCCTGTGTAAACAGCATCATGTATGCTGCATGGACCGACCGTGCCGAGCTTCTCAGATGCGCAAGCCACACACTGGTCCTGATGTTCAAGGGTTATGGCCTGGGTGTTGTTCTCGGCCTTATCACAGGTATCACCTGCGGCTACAGCCGTAAGGTAAACTACTGGATAGATCCTATCCTGAAGTTCATGGGCCCCATTCCTATTTCGACATGGATCCCCATCATCGCCGTTCTGTCTCCCTCGCTCAGCGGCGGTGCCCTGTTCATCATCGTAGTCGGTGTATGGACAGCTGTTACAAATGCATCCCGTGCCGGTGTTGCCAACGTTGACAAGGCCTACTTCGATGCCGCCAAGATCCTCGGCGCAAGCGAGAGACAGCTGATCTTCAAGGTTGCTATCCCCGCTGCTATGCCCAACATCATGGCCGGTATGACACAGGGTATGATGACAGCCTGCACAGCCATCATGGTTGCCGAAATGATGGGTGTTAAGGGCGGTCTCGGCTGGTACATCACCTGGGTCAAGTCCTGGGCTCTGTACAACAACATGTTCGCATCCCTGTTCATCATTTGCCTCATCTTTACAATCGTAACAAAGATACTCAATATGGTTAAGAATCGCGTACTGCGCTGGCAGATAGGAGTGACGAAGTAAAATGGCAGTTGTTCTTAAGCTTGACGGCGTATCCAAGAGCTTCGCCCGTGTCGAAAAGAACGACATCACAAACGCTCTTGAAAATATCAACCTCGAAATGCACAGCGGCGAGTTTATCAGCCTTGTAGGTACATCGGGCTGCGGCAAGTCGACAATGCTTCGCCTCATCGCAGGCCTCATCACTCCCACAACAGGCACTCTTACCGTTAACGGCGAGAAGATCGAAGGCCCTGCAACATCCCGCGGCATGATGTTCCAGCAGCACACACTCTTCCCCTGGCTGACAGTCGAGAAGAACATTGCTTTTGCCGACACAATGGCCGGCAAGAACAAGGAGCAGGCTTCTGTTGACGAAGTCAACCGTATGCTCAAGGTCATCGGCCTCGAGAACTTCCGCGTAGACTATCCCGCTCAGCTTTCCGGCGGTATGCAGCAGCGCGTTGCTCTGGCACGCAGCCTGATCTGCAAGCCCGAGATCCTTCTGCTCGACGAGCCTCTGGGCGCTCTCGACTCCTTCACACGTATGAACATGCAGGACGAGATCCTCAACCTTTGGAAGGAAAACAAGCAGCTGGTAATCATGGTAACACATGACGTTGACGAGGCTATCTACATGGGCACAAAGGTTCTGGTCATGGAGCCCCATCCCGGCCGCATCAACAACATCATCGACATTGACCTCGAATATCCCCGCAACCGTGCGAGCTCGAAGTTTGTAGAGTATCGCCGTCAGATCCTCGACCTCCTGCACTTCGGTCAGAAGGAAGACTAATTATCGGTTTTGCGGCGTGTGAGCGCTGTAAGATAAATGTTTTTACACCCATCATCAAAAAGACAAGGAGAAAGACACCAATGAACACATTCAAGAGAATGCTCGCTCTGATGCTCGCTCTCATCATGGTCTTCAGCTTTGCTGCTTGCGGCGAAGATAAGCCCGCTGAGGACAACAAGGAAGAGAACAACGCAGCTGAAGAGAACAAGGAGCCCATGACAGAAGAAGAAGAGCTCGAGGCTATGAAGAATGAGCCTGCTTATGCAGAAGGCTTCACATTCTTCGAGTCCGGCGGATGCACATCTGCTCCCTTCATGGCCAGCCACCTCGGTTACTTTGAGAAGTACGGCATCAAGGCTGAAGCTTACAGAGGCGGCGACAGCTGGAAGGAAGCTATCGGCACAAACGCTGCTCAGGTAGCTGTTAACCACATCGCTACATGCCTGGTTCCCGCTGCTAACGACGTTAACTATGCTATCGTAAACGGCGCTATGATCGGCTGCCAGTCCCTGTGGGTCCTCGGCGATTCCGAGTACAACAGCCTGGAAGACCTGAAGGGCAAGAAGATCTCTGCTCCCAACGGTATCGGTAACTCCTCCTACAATATCGGCGCTCGTTTCTTCGACGCTGACGGCATCGATCCCCTGACAGAGGTTGAGTTCGTACAGGTCGAGACATCGGCTTGCATCGCTGCTATGGAAAACGGCGAGATCGCTGCTGTTGTTTCCGGCGATATGTGGGCTTGGGATATGTGGAAGTCCGGCCAGCTGAAGTACCTCCGCTCCATCACATGGGACGAAGACTTCCAGGATGAGCCCTGCTGCGTAACAGTTATGAACAAGGACTTCATCAAGGAGAACCCCCTGATGGCTAAGTACATCA
>JAFQVZ010000071.1 GCA_017407765.1 Clostridia bacterium
ATATGAGTTAAGACATTACGGGCTCTTCTTATAAAATAAGACACATACCATCCCAGAGGAATAAACATCAGTATATTTCCCAGCAGGTTCACTATTGTAAATCTCACCATATATCCCATGCCATGTGCCTTAAAACTAACGATAAAAGACATAATAGTCTTAAATGGGACGAGGTTTGTATTCATTTTTATTTGTTCAAAATACGGTACCCCGTAGAGGACCTTACCTATCCTCTGCCCAAACATAAGCCATAGCATAAGGACAAGATATACAGCAAAAAGCACCCTTATGGTTTTATCTTTTATTTTCATATATGTCAAGAAATTCCTCTATATATCTTCTCTGAGGTATTATAACATTTATGTCAACATCCGGGTTGCCTTCAGCATAGGCTGCCAGCATTTCTCTCAGATTAACAGCCGACTTCAGATAATCCGTCACTATATATTCCCGGGTATATCCCATTTCATGAAGAATCACTGCAGAAAGAACTCCCGTTCGATCTTTTCCCGCATTGCAGAAAAACAACACATTGGAATCGGCATTCATTACAGCATCAAGAATATGCTCAAAGTGCTCGTCGACCATCGCAGCATACGATGATGAAACCTCGTCAGGAGAAGCTGGCACCCTGTTTCCTCCGGTAACCGGCATTGAATAATACCTGAAACGTTCATCCTTTTCCAAAGAACAGACGCGTCTTATTCTTTCCGACTCCTCCCTAAGATCGATCGCTGTAATTATATTATTACTTGCAAGCCATTCTTTTTCTTTCTCGCTGAGCTTGTCAGGAACATCACTTCTTATAAAGCGCAGATCTCCCGGTATGAGCGCTCTTGTGTTCAGCGTCGACTTGAATATACTATTTTTATCTTCCAAACCTCTTTCCGCAGAGCGCCTGTAAAGCAAAATATCTTTACGGGTCTTTTCGGGCAAAAATCCATATTTTGATGCTATATGCTTTGTTGCCTCCTGCTCTCGGTGACATTCTATTATCACATCTTTGCCCATTTCTTCTGCCTTTTCAAGCATCATTTGTGTCAGCTCTCCGGCATAGCCTTTGCCCCAGTAATCATATCCTATTATCCAGCCAAGCTCATATGAGCGGCTATCAAATGGATGCCATATCAGATGACCTATGAGCTTATGCATTGTTTTAAGCTCTATTGCATAAACAAGAGGATCTCCGATAAGGGCTGCATCATTTATAAACTCGGCGGTTTTTTCCCTATCAAAGGGCGCTTCGACATATTTCATTACCCGCGGATCAGATAATACTTCAAACAAATCATTGATGTCATCTTCTCTCATCCTGCGAACAAGCAGTCTATCTGTCTCGGCCACAGCTTCACCGCCTCTGATCTTTTTTATGAAAATTATAGCATGATTATTTAAAAATAAAAAGCCCTGATGAACTCAGGACTTTTGCGCTTACATCAGCTGTTGCGGATTATCTGTTCTTTGCAGTTGGGGCAGGTTATTTTTATCTTACCTCGCCCTTTGGGTACACGAAGTGTGGTTCCGCATTTGCATTTGAAATAGCTGTAGTTTTTTCTTTCTCTGAAACGGATAATATGCTGCTGTATCCATGCCTTTGGTCCTGCGCTGTATTTATAATAAAGCGAAAGCTCTCTTCTGCGTGCAGCAAAATTCCTGGAGCATATCCTGAATATCGATGAAAGCATAAAGAACCAACACAGTGTGTTTATCAGCCCGGAATCAGCAAATATATTTATTACAAGCAGCACAACGGCCCCATAATAAAGAGCCATCGACAATTCATCAAAACCATATCTGCCCTGCATAAAGTTCTGTATCTTCCACTTCAGCTTACTCAGCCACTGCTGCATTTCTGTTTTCCTCGTTTTCCTTGTGATATGAAAACCATACCACGAATTTGTTAAAATGCAATGTTTAATTTGTAAATATTCCTTTTATATTTCTTTGAAGATATCCCCATCTATCACTGTTATATCCTTCATCGGAATAACAGTGCCATCGGTAAAGATCATCATTCCGCCCGTAACTTTTAGGACATTACCCGATACAGAAAGATATGCTCCGCCTTTTTTACGAATATCTGCCTTGAAATATACAGCTTTTATATACGGATGCCCCTTCTGTCTTGCCATAAGCAGGGCCTGCCTGCGGTCAAGCTCGGTTTTTGTATCTTCCCCAAGCTCCCTCCGGCTTGATGTCAGGCGGCCGGTTTCCAATATAGCATCTTCATAGCCTGTAAGCGCAGCAAAAGGTGCAAACTGAGCAGCCCTTCCAAGCCGCGTCATAGGTCTGTGCCTGAGCGACACATGATGAGGCATTCCTATTATATCCTGATAATTATTTTTTCTCTCGTATTGCATTATTATCCTCGCCCTCCTCTCCTGCTCTGTGGCCGCCTATCTGTCTGTTGCGGTCACGGGCAGTCGCTCCATCCTGAAAGTTCATTCCTTTAAGTATGGCATTTTTGCCATACTTTTTCTTTATCTCAAGAACAGCTTTCTGTATTCTTTTTTCGCGTCCAAGCCGTTCTTCTTCCTTTCTGCGGCGAACTTCTTCCGCTGCATGATCGGTAAATAAGTCAAGCTGCTTCACGGCTTCTTTTGGTATAGCCGTCCCCTCAGGCACAACATGACATGCCGTTATATTAAGCCTTCTGATAAGCAGGTCGGTATCAACTATTCTGTCAAAAAGCTCTGCCGCAGCCGATATAATGATTTTAGATGAAGATGTATGCCTGCCCAGATTAGCCGTGCCGTGGGCATGCTTGGGTATCTTCCTGCCATAAACATCGGTAACGACCTCCCCCTTGTATTTCTCACGTCTTACGGGATCGGTCAGATTTTCAATATCATATCCTACTGTAAGCACTATCTGATCGGCTATAAGCCCCTTATCAACAAGATCGAGCACCAGAAGATCGGCCATCTCCATCAGTACAAGTCTGCCTTTTTTGAAATCATAAGGACAATGCAGCACCTGACCCGAACCAAGACTGTTATTTTCGGGACGGTACGCCTTTATGTCTGCTATGGTACACGGCTCCCATCCCCATGCATGATCAATAAGCAGCTCGGCATTCACACCAAAAAGCTTATAAAGCAATTCTTCGTTATGCACCGAGCATCTTGCGATATCTCCCATTGTATAGAGGCCGTGCCCCTCCAGTTTTTTGGCATATCCGCGTCCCACACGCCAGAAATCTGTCAGCGGACGGTGACTCCACAGCGATTCACGATAACTCATCTCGTCAAGCTCGGCTATTCTTACGCCGTTCTCATCTGCCGGGATATGCTTGGCCACTATATCCATTGCAACTTTGCATAGATACATATTGGTGCCTATGCCGGCCGTAGCCGTTATCCCGGTTTCAGATAGCACCTCCAATATGATCTTCATCGCCAGCTCACGGGCCGAAAGACGATAGGTATCCAGATAACCGGTGACATCCATAAACACTTCGTCTATAGAATAGACATGGATATCCTCAGGCGCTATATATCTGAGATAAATATTATAAATATATGTGCTTCTCTCCATATAGCGCGCCATCTGAGGCGGCGCAACTATATAGTCCACCGCAAGGCCGGGATGGGTCAAAAGCTCTGTTTTGTCGCAGGATGAACCCTCAAGCCCGCGCCCAAAGGCCTTCCGCCTAAAAGAATTGATCTCGTCTACTTTCTGAATTACTTCAAATAACCTTGGCCTTCCCGGAATACCAAAAGATTTAAGCGCCGGAGAAACAGCCAGACATATTGTTTTTTCTGTCCTGCTGTTGTCAGCTACCACAAGGTTTGTCCTCATCGGATCAAGCCCCCGCTCTATACATTCCACCGAAGCATAGAACGACTTCAGATCTATAGCAATATAAGTCCTATCCTTCATACTTACCTCCGGCACTGCTTTCTGACTGTATTATAGCATATTTCAAAAATAAAATCAAACATTTGTTCGTATATATCTTTCAGTCATTGAAGTTTTGGCCGCTGAATACACCTGTACTATAAGAAAAATGGAGGTAATTAAATGAAAAGCTTTATGAAACGCCATTACAAATGGATATTCCCTTCTCTGCTGTTTATTATTCTTGCCGCATCCTTTCTGATCACCGAGGCCGGACAGAATGTAATGGCCTCTGCCGTCGCAAGGCAGCTGCCTATCTACTGTGTAGAAAAAAGCCAAAATGTTTGTTCCCTGACCTTTGATGCTGCCTGGGGCAACGAAGATACTCAGCAGCTGATAGATATTTTGGGGAAATATGATATAACAGCCACCTTTTTCGTTGTTGGCGAGTGGGTGGATAAATATCCCGAATCGGTGCTGGCTCTGCATAATGCCGGACATGAGATCATGAATCATTCAGACGATCATCCTCATATGACAGAACTAAGCGAGCAGCAGATAATAGAAAATGTTACTGCCTGCGATAATAAAATAGAGGCAATAACCGGGGTGCGGCCTTTCCTTTTCCGCCCTCCGTACGGCGATTATAATGACAAGGTCGTAAATACACTAAAATCTATGGGACACTATACAATACAGTGGGATGTCGACAGCCTTGACTGGAAGGAAACCGGAACACAGGATATTATTGACCGTGTTCTTGGCAAAATACAGCCGGGATCTATCGTGTTGTTTCACAATGCGGCAAAATATACTCCTGAAGCCCTGCCTTCAGTTATAGAAGGACTTATTCAGAAGGGATATTCCTTCAAGCCTGTGTCGGAGCTAATATATCGTGATAATTACACCATCGATCATGCCGGAAAGCAGATAGCCGACAATATTCAGTAAATGGATAATACATAAAAAGTGTCTGCCGAAAGCAGACACTTTTTATTTGGAACCTATCAGTTTTTTCTGTCAAATCCGGAAAGATCCTGTTTTTTCAATGCTCTTTCCAGCAGTTCAGGAAGCATTTGAGGGGTGCAAGCAAAGCACGGCACGCCTAATGCCGCGATCCTCGAAGCTGACTGTTCATCGTAATAGGGCTTGCCTCCATCGGCAATCGCCAAAAGAACAATAACGGTAACTCCCGATTCTTTAAGCTCTTCTATATGTCTGAGCATGGCTGCACGGTTGCCGCCTTCAGCAAGGTCGGACACCAGAAAAAACAAAGTTTTGGACGGAGATTCTATAAGATTACGGCAATACGCCAATGACTTAGCAATATCGGTGCCTCCACCCATCTGAAAACCAAATAATAAATCTACCGGGTCCTGACACAGCGCAGTCAGATCCATTATCTGAGTGTCAAATGCTACTACGCTCGTCTTTACGGCTGACATTGATGCAAGAATACATGCCATTACCGATGAATAAATGATGGATTCACCCATCGAGCCGCTTTGGTCAATGTCCAGAATTACATCCCATCTGTTTACACGACTCGATCGGTCGAAAAACCACACCTTCTCGGGAATAATGGCTCCAATATTCGGATCATAGTTTTTCAGATTTCGTCTGATAGTGCTTTTAAAGTCAACGGCAGATGCCGATGGCAGCGGAGAATGCGCTCTTCGGTTAAGGGCAGCCGTCACAGATCTGTGCAGATCGCTCTCGAGAAGCTTGTTGATCTTTTCAACGATGCGCCTGATATACTGTCTGGCTGACTCTTTTGACTTTTGAGGTATCTGATCCTTAAGCATAAGAAGCGTTGATGCCATATCAAGATCGGGCTCAAGATTATCAAGCAGTTCAGGCTCCATAAGGAGCTGTCTCAAGCCTTTTCGCTCAATAGCATCGTTCTGTACTATGGCAACGGTCTCTTTATCAAAAAGCTTTCTAAGGTTGCCTAACCATCTGGAGATATGGGGAGCCGAGGGGCCTCTGCCGGCTTTAACTTCAAAAGCCTCCCCATCCGTACCGTAGATAGCAGCAAGAGCCTGATCCATCATAATATCTTCATCCGAGAGGGCACAAATGCCCATCTGCTGAAATCTTTCCTGGCTTTCCGACCCAAGAATAAGACGCCATCTGACCATTCTTTCTTCATTTGTCATAACAGCGCCTCCTAAATAACATCAAAATCAAAATCTTCAAGTTCTTCGATCATATGCTTTTCTGCCTCTGTTGTTTCCCTCATCAGAAGCTCGGCCGCCTGCTGAGGATCAATCCCCCAAACTTCACCAAGGTTTTCGGCAATATCGCTTTTTTCTGAAGGTGAAAATGCCGAAAAAGCTCTTCTGAGAAAAACAAGTGCTCTTTTAAAGCCTTCACTGTCTAATCCGTCAAGGTAGTCACTTAAGTGACGCCATAACGACAAACGCGCTATCAGAGCATATCTGTTCTTTCCGGCAAGGCCCTCAAACCATCCTGCTCCAAGTTCGGCCGGAATACCCGGCGAAAGCCTGCGGCTGATCTCTCGTCCAAGCCGTTCTTCATCTGCAATTCCTCGTTCGAGGAGGATCGCCATGGCAAACCCCGAACATTTGGGATTAAGGTCATCTGCGTCTGACACTCTCCCTATGAGCCCTGTCCAGTCTCTCTCGCTCAGAAAAGCATGATTCAGCTGCAGCACATTAAGCTTTTCCATTGATTCACATACATCTGCCGCCTGTTTAGCATCACATCGGCATGAATCAAACAAAATCAGATTAGCTCTTAAAACCAGACTCTCAAGCAGCGGCACAACAGGTTCTGTATCAAATTGTCTTATATCTCCATACCTGACAATCAGCGAGAGCTGCTCTGCTGCCGCGGCAGTCTGCTTAAGCGATGTATGGTCAGCTGCAAGCCTCTGAAGAGCCATAAGCGCGTG
>JAFQVZ010000072.1 GCA_017407765.1 Clostridia bacterium
CCCTTGGGCATATAGACATAAGATTTGCAGCCATACTGATGGGCGGCCCATGCAACGCCGCGGCCGTGGTTGCCGTCGGTTGTTGTGATAAAGACCATATCCTTTGTCTTCTCGCGGACCTCGAGACTGTTGAGCATTTCATATGTAGTGGTCTCGGGGTCAAGGCCGAGCTGACGGCAGATGACCTGACCTACCGCAAAGATGCCGCCCATGCCCTTGAAGGCATTGAGGCCGAACTCTTCAAAGCGCTTGGACTCGTTTTTAACATAAATACCGCCGACACCCAGCTTTTTGCTGAGATTCTCAAGGCTTACGAGAGGTGTGGGACGATAGAAAGGGATCGACTTATGAAACCGCTCGACAAAAGCAACATTTTCGGGAGCCAGATCGCTGTAGGGCTCGAGAGAAATATCCTTGTCAAGCTCGACCTGAAGCAGGCTGATGCCCAGTGTCTTGTTAAACTCTTTTGTGTTCATGACGAATGTCCTCCTGATAATATATTACGGCATTCACGCCGATGCGGAGCTCTTGATTATATTATACCGAAATATCTGAAAATTCATAGAAAAATCCGGCACAAAAAATAATTTTTTGTGCCGGATATAAGCTTTATGCCATTGCCTTGTCGGCCGCATTGAGACGGTCGATCGTATGAAGGATGTCCTTCTTATAGAAGTAACCGATGCTTATGGAAATACGCACCAGCTGGTCGATGGAAATTGCCCACCAGATGGCGGTGATGTCCCAATGGAACACCCATGCCGAAAGCAGCGCCAGCGGCACACGAACACACCATATACCGATAAAGGATACCATCATGGGCACACGCTTGAAGCCTGCTGCGCGTGTCATGCCGGTGAAAAGCTTGGCCATGACCTGAGGCGGCTGAGCAAAGGCCATGATGAAAACGTATTTTACGCCGATATCATGCAGGACGGGGTTGTCGGTCAGAACACCCATGAATGCGCCCGGGAAGAACAGCAGCGCCGAGAAGGAAAATACCGACAGCGCAATGCACAACTTGAGCAGCTGCTTATAATAGATCTCGAACAGCGGCTGATTTCTCATGCCGATAGCCTTGCCGCCCAGCTGTGTGGCCGTTGTAAGCAAGCCGACAGCCGGCATCTCGCAAAGCATTTCGGCCTGAACTCCCAGCTGATAGGCCGCATAACAATCGCTGCCGTAGCTGAGGATGACCTTGGACAGCAGTATGGCCGAGAACTGCCAGAACAGATTCTCCATAGCGGCGGGAATGCCGGTGGTGACGACCTCTTTTATACATTCTTTGTCGATTTTAAAGAAGGGCTCGCCATGGCTGCAGCCTGAGAAGAAGCCGTCCGGCTTATAAAGCAGGAACAGACCAACAAGGCCGCCAAGACTCTGAGAAACCACATATGCAATAGCCGCACCCATGATTCCCAGCTCGGGCGCGCCAAAATTGCCGAAAATAAAGGTATAACCGACGATTACATTGACAACATTAAGGAATATTGCAATATACATCGGTGTCTTGGTGTTGCCCTGAGCATTAAATGCCGATGCATTAACGGTGGTCAGCACCGTGAACGGAACAGCAAGCACAGCAAGCTTAGTGTATTCAACGCCGCGGCTTAGGATCAGCGGATCATCGGTAAAGAAACCCAAGAGCTGCTCGGGAAACAACAGTGTTATAACGGTAAAGAACAGGGCGACCGGCATGAAGGTCAGATAGGTCTGCTCGGCGATCCTGCGGCAGCGGCCCAGCTTTCCTGCGCCATAGCTTACAGCGCCTACAACAGTAACGCCTATTCCTATGCCTCTGAACAGCGCCCAGTAGATCTGTGTTACTCTCTGCGAAATGCCCTGCGCCGAAATATCATCGGCAAGCAGGCGCCCTATCATTGCCGCTGTGATTACATTGGCCAGAATCTGCAGCATATTCTCCAGCACGACCGGAATGGCCAGCTTGGTTATGTCACGGTTGATCTCTTTTTTGTTGATCTGTGACATTTCTCTCTCCTCCTTTTCAGGGCCTTTTAAGCCCCTTTGTTTTGCAGCTTCTTTGATTATACATGATATTAATATATTTTTCAACGAATATAACACCTGCTCCTGCAAACAATATTTAAAGTAAAACCGGCTATGCCGCAAAATACAAGGAGGTCATAACTATGACACAGCTTAAATGTTCGGCAACAACCTGCCACAACAACAAGAATCATCTCTGCATCCTCAATTCCATCCATGTCGACGGCTCGACAGCCCACGAGAGCGAGCAGACCTGCTGCGGTTCCTTCACACCCAAGCTGAGCTCGATGGACAACTCGGCTCACGGTATCGACGTAAGACCCGAGACCAAGATCAAGTGTCATGCAAAGGATTGTGTATATAACAAAGACATGCTCTGCTCGGCCGATTCCGTTCAGATCGCAGGTCATGGCGCCGACCGTTCTGGCGACACCGAATGTTCCACATTCAGAATGAGATAAAAAGTTAATTTTTATTTAAGGGGCAGGATGACGGCATCCTGCCCCTTGACCTCTCATTTCATGTAGGATATACTATATAGTTGATTTGAAGTATTCACCTGCTCGATTCGGAGGTCTGATCTTGAAAGAAAAAATAAATATACTTATGAAGCACAGATTTGTCCGTGCTGTAGCTACCCTCTTTTCGGGTTCACTGGTAGCACAGCTGGTATCTGTCCTCTCTTCCCTTTTCACGTCGCGTCTTTACACCGACTATGAAATGGGCATCTATTCGCTGCTGACTACGGTGGTAACCCTATTCAGCTCGGTGGCTTGCCTCAAATACGAGCCTGCCATTGTAACCGCCGAAACAGACGACGAGGCCTATGACCTGCTGGGCCTGTCGATCACCACCTGCGCTGCCACCACAGCCGTCATTTCGGTCGGTTATCTTGTCTATCTCTGGCTCAAGCCCGAGATCTGGGCATCGGCCGGCATCTTCTCGCTGCTGACCATCTTTGTTCTGTTCCTCACCGGCGTCAACGACGCGATGTACTGCTATAACACAAGGTTCCAGAACTACGGCCTCCTTTCCAAGGCCTATGCCACATCATCGGTGCTCAAATATTCGCTGCAGATCCTTTTCGGCTTCTTTGGCCTGAGCACCGCCGGCCTCAATTCGGCAAACCTTACCGGCACAGCCCTCGGAACATATTTCCACACCCGTTATCTCTGGTATTCCAAGGATAAACTCAAAGAGGTATCCTGGTCTAGAATGCGTTCTGCGGCTGTCAAATACCGCCGCCAGCCTCTCTTCACCGCTCCGGCATTCTTTGTAAGTACAGCCTATTTCCAGCTGCTCAACTTCTTCATTGAGATCCTTTACGGCATGGCAACCTTCGGCATCTACAGCCTGTCTTACCGTATGCTCAATGTTCCCCTTACCCTCATCGGCGTAAATGTCGCAAGGACTCTCTTCTTCGGCAATGCCACCGAGGAATACAACACAACGGGCGGATACCGCAAGGCTCTGCTGGTCACCACCGGAGTACTCTCGGCCATAGCGATCCCCATGGTAGTTCTTCTCTGCCTGCTTTCACCCTGGCTCTTCTCGGTGTTCTTCGGCGCCGACTGGCGCATGTCGGGCGTATATGCCATCTATCAGGCTCCTCTCTATGGCATCCGCCTGGTGGTCCAGCCTCTTACTCAGGCTCTTGTAATCGCCAAGAAACAGTCGGTAGAGCTTATCATCCAGGGCTGCTTCCTCGTCTGCTCGGTGCTGTGCTTCCTCTACTGCCAGCTGACCGGCGCACCTATGGAGACCTTCCTCACCCTTATCTCGATCTCCTACAGCTTCTTCTATCTGGTGCTTTACGGCATCATCTTCTACTACAGCAAGCCCAGAAAGGCATAAATACATCAAAAACCACCCTCTATCGAGGGTGGTTTTTTTGCCGTCTTTTTAGCTTATTTAATGACTGAGAGCAGCTCTACACCAAGGCTTTCAAGGTCTGCATCGCCGCGTGCTATAAGTGAAACGCCGATATCAAGCTCGGGAATGAAAGCAATATAAGAGCTTATGCCGTCCATCTCGCCTGCTCTGAAATATACATAATTCTCAACCTTGTCCTCCGAACCCATCTTGCCATACTCAAAAGCAAGCGTTCTGCCGCTGTCGGCTCCCACCGGCTCCATGGCAAGGGCCAGAGTCTTTGTAAGAGCCTCATCATAATTCAGGGCGCCCGTGCAGTAGCCCACCACCTTGAGCAGGTCGTATGTTGTGGTCTGATAGCCATTGAAGCCAGCCAGCGAATCGCCTCTTGCAAAGGACGAATCGTTGAGCTGCATCTTGCTGATGACCTGATTATTTACAAGATTTACGAAGTTGGCATTCATATTATATGTCTGCCTGAGTGTTTCGCTGAGCAGCGCATAGCCGAGAGAAGACTCGTAATGCCCCTCTCCGAGGCCAAAGCTAAAGCTGCTGTTGGGCAGCTGCTGATACATCATGCCTGCAGTGAGATAGCTGTTATCAAATGTATCGGCATCGCCAAGACCCGACATATTTGCGGCCAGATGCCACACCTTGATATCTTCGCCGCTGTTCTGAGGGATATCTACAGGGCTGTTGAGCCAGTCGGAAACATTCTGATTCCTATCGAGATATCCGATCCTTTCATGGTCAGCAGCCAGCATTCCGACAAACATATTTGTCATGGTTCCGATGGGCATGACAGTGTGTTCGCCCATTCCCTCGCCGATATTTACAAAGCGTGTCTCTTTGCCTGAGATAACTCCCGCCGAGATACCCTCAAGGCCATGCTCGTCGGCAAAAGTGCTGACAAGAGTATCGACCTGAGCATTGACAGCCTCATCACGAATGTTGCGGAAGGGCGAAACGCCGGTAAAGTTTAAGTTGACTCCGCCGCATGCCGAGAGACTCAGCATCATAAGCATCGTCAGAACAAAAGCTAATGTTCTTTTCATGGGATCCTCCTTTGCGTGGGTTTAAAGGTCCTTAAGGAGCTTCTTATCTTCCTTGGTAAGCTCTATTTTCTCAAACATATCGGGGCGGCGCTCGCGTGTCAGCAGCAGCGACTGCTGGCGGCGCCACTTGCGGATATTCTCGTGATGTCCCGACAGAAGAACATCGGGAACACGCATATCCTGCCACACCTCGGGACGGGTGTACTGAGGATATTCGAGAAGGCCGCTGTAGTGGCTCTCATCCTCAAAGCAGGCATTCTCCGAAAGCACGCCGGGAGCCATGCGGCACACCGCATCGGCCACAGCCATGGCTGCGATCTCGCCGCCGGTGAGAACAAAGTCGCCCAACGAGATCTCTTCGTCGACATATTTGTCGATAAATCGGCGGTCGATGCCCTCATAATGGCCGCATACGATAATGATATGCTCGCGCTCCATAAGCTCGCGTGCCTTGGCCTGGTCGAACTTAACGCCGTGAGCGCTCATCATTACTGTGTGAACATGCTCTTCGCCTGTAATGGCTTTATGGCAGCGGTAAAGGGGGTCGCACTGCATAAGCATGCCCTGGCCACCGCCATAGGGATAATCATCGGTACGTCCGTGCTTGTCTGTTGTATAGTTGCGGATCTGATGCATATTTATCTCTATATGCCCGGCCTCTCTGGCGCGTCCGATGATGCTGCCGCCCAGAACAGCCTCGCACATATCGGGAAAGAGGGTCATGATATCAATCTTCATCATCTTCAAGCATTCCTCCGATGGTCTCTACATATACACATTCTTCCTCAAGGTCTACTCCCCTGTCAAATGCATCGACCATAGGGATCATGATTTCGCGGCCTTCTTCTGTCTTGATGACATAAACATCGCTGCCGGGGAAGCTCTCGATTCGGTCGAGAATGCCGATAACCTGCTCGGTGCGCTCGTCATAAACCTCAAAGCCGTATATATCGCTGTAAAAATAGTGTCCCTCGCCAAGATCCACCGCATCACGCGATGTTGTAAGCACCTTGCCGCGCAGAGCCTCGGACTTGTCCATCGTGTCAACACCTTCAAGTGTGAGCAGGATCATGTTCTTATGCTCGCGCACTCCGACGATGTTATAGCTCTTGCTTCCGATATTAAGACTCTTGACCTGCTTGGAAAGCTTTTTAAACTCTACAAAGGGCATTACCTTAAGTTCGCCTCTTACACCGTGTGTATTGACGATCTCGCCCCATTCTATAATATTGCTGTTATCCATAATTATTTATCTCCATAATATTCAGGATCTTCCGCCAAACATAATAACGGATATTATATTATATCACAAGCCTTGATAAAATGCAAAACAAACGGCAGCCGAAGCCGCCGTTTGTTATCAATACTCATTATGCATTTCTTTCAAGCATGCTGCGGTGACATCTGACCCAGAATATTCCCTGGATAACACTTGTCACAGCCCAGCTTATGGGATAACAGAGATATACCGCCTCGAGGCTGCGGAACATGGGGAAGGCAATGAATATCCAAAGCAGACGTACGCCGCATATACCTACGATCTGTGCAACAGTAGGCAGCAGCGAATAGCCCATTCCTCGCATCGAGCAGACAAAAACATCCAGCACACCGTTCAGGAAGAGCGGCAGGCAGACATAAGTCAGTCGGATCATGCCGACAGCGATAACTTCGGCATCGGTTGTGTAGAAACCGAGGAAAACATTGCCGAAGCCCCATACTATAAGGCTGATGCCCAATGCGCTGGCAACGGTCAGCACCATGGTCAGCTTGACGATCTCCTTTACGCGGCCGAACTTGCCTGCGCCGATATTCTGGCTGGTAAAGGTCATGCAGGCCTGAATAAAGGCGTCCAGACCGATATAAACAAAGCTTTCGATATTGACTGCCGCGCTGTTGCCGGCAACGATGGCTGACGAATCAAAGGAATTGATGCTCGACTGGATAACAACATTGCTAAGCGAGAAAACAATGCCCTGAAGTCCGGCAGGAATGCCAATCTTGATGATGTTTAACGCCATGGTAAGATCAATGCCCAGCTTGCTGAAGTGCAGCTGTGTGGCATCCTCCTGCTTACAAAGCGTTATGCACACCAGTACGGTGGCAACAGCCTGAGAAATAACTGTGGCAATGGCAACGCCGGCAACACTCATATGCAAAACGATTACGAACACCATGTTCAGCACAACATTGGTGGCGCCGCTGACGGCAAGAAAGAAAAGCGGCCTTTTTGTATCACCTTTGGCGCGCAGGATCGATGCACCGAAGTTATAGATAAGTCCGAAGAAGGTGCCAACAAAATAGATGCGCATATACAGCTGACTCATATCTATGATATCGGCCGGTGTAGACATAAGCTCGAGCATCGGGCGCGACAGGAAATATCCAAGCGCCGTCAGCAGCAGTCCGCTCAGGCCCGACATGGTGATGGCGGTGTGAACGGCACGCGTGACACTTTCGTTATCCTTTGCGCCGAGATAACGGGCAATAAGGACATTGCTGCCCATGCTGAGTCCGTTAAACACCGATATCAGCAGGAAGCACAGCGAACCGGTGGCGCCAACAGCCGCCAGGGCCTGCTGGCCTGCAAAGCGACCTACGATGATAGTATCGGCAGAGTTGAACATCATCTGCAGCAGATTTGTCAGCATAAGAGGCACGGCAAATGTCCATACATTCTTAAGCAGGGGGCCATTGACCATATCTATGTTATGTTCTCTTCTTGACATAAAATCCTCCTTGGATCAGGCTATAATTTCATTAAAGTACAGTATAGCACAATTCTGTCAAAAACCAAATACTTTCACAGATATTTATATAAAAAGATAATAAAAACAGGCCGTTCAATATATCGGCCTGTTTTATCTTATCTGTTAAGTTCATCTACAAAATCGGCTTTTCTCACAGTCAGCTCGACCCATGCAGGCCGAAATCCGCTTTTTATGGCATTTCTCACCGACCGAATATTGCTCCATGCCGCGCAGTAAAACGGCACGATGCCCTTGTTCAGTATCTCCACAGCAAGTGTAGATGTCAGCGCCGATGCTACCCCCTGCCTGCGGTATTCGGGCAAAACATCAATTCCTATCTGCCACATGGTCTCACAGTCGTCGGATGCTCCCGCCATGCCGATAAGCCTGCCGCCATCATAAGCACCTATGGCTATGCGGTCGCGCTCACGCCGTTTTTCGCAAAGAGCATTGCTCCACTGGGGCAGATAAAGATCCTTAAACTCCTCAGGACCCATAATGCGTGTTTCATAAGGACACTCGAGTGCCTTTACATATTCCATGTCGGGAAGGAAATATTCGGCCATAAAGCAGACCTTAAAGCCCTTTTTCATGACCGCATCGTTAAGCGCAAGGATCGACGGTGTTTCAAAGCAGTCATGTGCAGGATGTTTATCTATATAATCAATTGTCTCGCGCACCAGTTCTTCTCCCACCTGTGCAACGATATTGCTTCCGTAGGAAACAAGGTCACAGTCAAAGGGCAGCGGCAGATACACCCTTGCCTTGGGGTGCTTCTGCGAGAAGGTTACAAGATTATTGCCTGAAAGAAAGTCTTCAGGAGCACAATTGCAGTCGATGGCCGACTGTTTCAATGCAATTTCAAGTATTTCTTTGTTTGTAAACATAAACTCACCCAATACAAGTTACAAAAAAACCACCGACTTATACAGTCGATGGTTTTTCTATCAGTCGAGAATGTCGACAAGAACCTTTTTATGATCCTTCAAACCGGCAGCCTTGATGATGGTGCGTATCTCCTTGGCGATACGACCCTGCCTGCCGATGACCTTTCCCATGTCGGATTCGGCGACCTTCAGCTGAAGTGTGATCGTGTCTTCCTTTTCAACTGTCTCGATAGAGATAGCCGAAGGGTTTTCCACGAGATTCTCAACTATATAGGAAAGTATCTCCTTGAGGTTTGTGCTTTCCATAGCTTAGAGTACACCGGCCTTTTTCAGTAATGCCCTTACTGTATCTGTGGGCTGAGCGCCATCCTTGATCCACTTCTGAGCCTTCTCAGCGTCTACCTTGATCTCAGAGGGGTTGGCGAGGGGATTGTATGTGCCGATCTCCTCGATGAATCTGCCATCTCTGGGGAAACGGGAATCAGCAACAACGATACGATAGAAAGGAGCCTTCTTAGCGCCCATTCTTCTCAGTCTGATCTTTACCATTTCAATTTCACCTCCATGTATTCTATATCTCTTTTATTTACAATTTAAAATTGCCAGCTTTTTTAGAAAGGCAGCTTAAAACCGCCTTTGCGCTTACCCTGACGCTTTGCAACGCCGGTAAACTGCTTCATCATCTTCTGTGTCATATCGAGCTGCTTCAGAAGACGGTTGACATCCTCTACCCTCTGTCCGCATCCGGCGGCAATGCGCTTTTTGCGGCTGAAGTTAAGGAGGTCGGGGTTTTCCCTCTCCTTGGGAGTCATCGAGAGAATGATGGCCTCTACCTTTGCAAGAGCCTTTTCATCGACCTTGGCACCCTTGAGCGCCTGTGCGTTCATGCCGGGGATCATTCCCATGATCTCATCCATCGAGCCCATGCTCTTCATCTGGACCAGCTGATCGTAGTAGTCGTTGAGATTAAGCTTACCCTTGCGGAGGCGAGCCTCCATATCAACAGCCTTCTTTTCATCGAAGTTCTGCTGCGCCTTCTCGATGAAGGTGAGAACGTCGCCCATGCCCAGGATCCTGGAAGCCATACGGTCGGGATAGAAGGGCTCGATCTGATCGAGCTTCTCGCCAACACCGCAGAACTTGATGGGCTTGCCTGTTACGGCACGAATCGAAAGGGCCGCACCGCCTCTTGCGTCGCCGTCCAGCTTGGAAATGAGGACAGAGTCGATGCCCAGAGCGTCGTTGAATGCCGATGCGGCATTAACTGCGTCCTGACCGGTCATACCGTCTACAACGAGCATGATCTCGTGAGGCTTTACATTGGCCTTGATCGACTTGAGCTCATCCATAAGCTGCTCGTCGATATGAAGTCGGCCGGCTGTGTCTATAATGAGCACGTCATTGCCGTGCAGCTTTGCGTGATCATAGGCCGCTTTGGCGATCTCTACGGGATCACCCTGGCCCTGCTCAAAAACAGGGATATCCAACTGAGCGCCTACTACCTTGAGCTGCTCGATAGCAGCGGGGCGATAGACGTCGCACGCACAGAGCAGCGGCCTGCGGCTCTCGCGCTTTTTGAAGTAACCTGCCAGCTTTGCGCAGTTTGTCGTTTTACCGGCACCCTGCAGACCAACGAACATAATTACCGTCGGGGGGTTGTTCGCCATTCTGATGCGGTTCTGTGTTCCGCCCATAAGGCTTACAAGCTCTTCATTTACGATCTTGATTACCTGCTGTGCAGGAGAAAGACTGTCAAGGATCTCGGCACCGACAGCCTTTTCGCTGACCTTTGCAACAAAATCCTTTGCAACTTTAAAGTTTACGTCGGCCTCGAGCAGCGCCATGCGTATTTCTCGCATAGCCTCCTTGACGTCGGACTCGGACAGCCTGCCTTTGGAGCGCAGCTTTTTGAATACGCCCGACAGCTTATCCGCAAGGTTTTCAAATGCCATCATTAACCTCCGGCTTTATTTAAGCAATTCATCGATTATCTCGACGATCGACTCGGTCCTCTTGGCTATTTCATAGTTTTTAAGGCCCGAATTGACTCTGATGATATAGCCGACTTCTTCGCGGATCTTTGTCAGCTTATCTTCATAGCCCGAATACTTTTTAACGAGCCCCACTTTATCCTCAGTCTCTCTGAGAATTGTCTCGGCTCTTATGATGGCGTCTCTGACGCCCTGACGGGAAATCTCTGCGTGTTCGGCGATCTCGGTGAGGGAAAGATCTTCGTTATAATAAAGATCAAACAGTTCTTTCTGCTTTTCTGTAAGCAGATCACCGTAAAAATCGAAGAGCATCGACATATGGAAGGTGTCGCTCTTCATCCCCTCACTCCTTTCTGTAAAGTTGTCTTCCTTTACAACGGGATTTATGATACTATAAATCCTTCTTTTTGTCAAGACATTACACACAAATTTATTCGGCAATTTAAACATATTTTTGCGTCGCTACACTCTCTTGTCAGATGCGCTTTTCAATAGTATAATAGTATCGTCAAAACACATCAGCAATTCACGAAAGGTCAATCCCAAAAATGATAAATACTGTTTCATTTCCCGGTCTGTCAGATGTTGTCCTCACCCTGAACAGGGTGGCATTTTCGGTCTTTGGCTATGACATCATGTGGTATGGTGTTATTATCGGCAGCGGATTTATGCTGGCTGCTCTCTATGCCGTCATACACGCAAAAGAGTTCGAGCTTGACACCGACTTTATCATGGACATTCTGATATGGTGTCTGCCTGCCGCAATAATCGGCGCCCGCCTCTATTATGTCGCCTTCCGATGGGAATACTTCTCTCAGGACCTGAGCCGTATCCTCAATATTCGAGGCGGCGGCCTCGCCTTCTATGGCGGTTTCCTCGGCGGAGTTCTCGGAGGCGCCATTGTATGCAAGCTTAAAAAGCGCCGCTTCATGCCCACTCTGGACATGGCCTGCATAGTCTTCCCTCTTGCTCAGTCCATCGGACGATGGGGCAATTTTATGAACTGCGAGGCCTTCGGCGGCCCTACCGACCTTCCCTGGGGAATGTCGATAAACGGCGCCTCCCCTGTCCATCCCACCTTCCTCTATGAATCCATCTGGAACTTCATCGGATTCCTGCTGCTTCACAGATATTCCAAAAAACGCAAGTTTGACGGCGAAATGGCCCTCCTGTATCTGGCATGGTACGGCTTTGGCCGAATGTTCATCGAGGGCATGAGGACCGACAGCCTTTATATCGGCTCGACGAACATCCGCGTTTCCCAGCTGCTGGCATTTATATTCTTTATCGTAGGCGCCGGGCTCCTGTGCTATATGCACATGAGCAAGAAATATCTTTCCTGCCCTATCTTCACGTCGCGTATGCGTGCCGCCTTCGCCGGCGACAACGCCATTGATATACCCGAGTTTATTCCCACACCAGTAAACAACAAGGAGGAAACAAACATGAAGGAACTCACACTGTTCATGCTGCCCAACTGCCCCCACTGCAAGCTGGCTTTAAAGCTTCAGGACGAGCTGATGGCCGAAAACCCCGAATACAGGGATAATATCAAGATCAACATGATCAACGAGGCAAAGGAGAGCGAGCTGGCCAACTCTTATGACTACTATTATGTTCCCTGCTATTTCTACGGCAAGGAAAAGCTGTCTGAAGGTCACGTCGAAAAGGAAGACGTCGAAAAGGTCTTCAAGGCTGTTCTGGCAAAATAAATCTCCACAGCATGTTAAAACCCGCCTTTTAAGGCGGGTTTAATTTTTATATCTCTTTTGCCATAAAAAGAACATGACCGCAGTCGGAAAATCCTTTTGCTCTGTAAAAATCCGCTGCCGGGGCAAACCGATTGGTCGACAATGTTATCCCTGCCAGCTTTTTCTCTCTGACATAAAGCTCCAGTCTTTTCATAAGCATAGAGCCATATCCCCTGTGCTGGTGCTCAGGGCTTACAAACATCTCGTCAACAAACACTTCACTGTTATTCCACCACACCTTTTCATGGGCAAACACAGCGCCTATGATATCTTTGCCGTCATCCAGAACATATCCGATAAACTTTTTGGCTTCAAAAAGATCCGAGAGATATTCCTCAGCCGTTTCGGCTGACCATCGGCACTGCCACATTTCATTGTTATACACCCGGCACATGATATCGGCACAGGCGGCTATATCCTCTCTTCTCAGTTCTCTGATCATTTATCTTCCCCTTCCGGGAAATACAACTGCCAGCAGAACAACAAGAACAACTGCCGCTGCCACCACGACAATAAGAGGAAACGAATTACCCGAAACAAATATTGCCGTTGGGCCATCGGCTCCGCCGATAACTCCCACACTCGATGCATCTCCACAGCCTGAAAGAAACAGAAAAGCCGCCATCAAAGCCAAAAATCTCAGCACCATAA
>JAFQVZ010000073.1 GCA_017407765.1 Clostridia bacterium
AAGAGTAACAGATCGTGGCGGCGCACCTGTAGAGGGCGTGTCGGTCCTTTTGTGGAGCATTGATGAGAACAAGGCGCTTGCTTTATGTAAGACCGACAGTGACGGAAGATGGCAGAGCCTTGATTATGATGTGGTTTCGGGACAGCGGTATGCCGTGAGATTCTATAAATCGGGATACAGCTTTGGAGAAAACGGCAGTGTTGTAACTGCTCTTTCTGAAGCAGCGGCCATGCCCGATGCCGTTTGCGAAATTGAAGAAGAGGTTGTTTATGCCTCTGAAGATGATTTTTATTATACAGTAGACGAAGAAAAGGGATTGGCTGAGATAATAGGCTATTTTGGTGAAGACAGCCGAATTGTCCTTCCCGAAAGCCTTGGCGGATATACAGTAGGCAAAATTGCGAACAATGCATTCAGCGGGGCAGGTCTTGAATATGTTGCGCTCCCTGAAGGGCTTGAGGAAATTGGGGTAGGCAGCTTTAAGAACTGTCTGTCGCTTAAAGAAGTAAGGTTTCCCAACACTCTGGTCAAGATATGCGGAAATGCGTTTACCGGCTGCACGGCACTTGAGAGCGTCGATCTACCCGATTCGGTTTGCGACATAGACACTGGGGCTTTTTTGGGCTGTGTGTCGCTGGGCTCGATAACATATCCCAGAGGGCTTGAATATATGGGCATGAATGTCTGCTCCGGCTGCACAGCACTTGTTTATGCCGCTGTTCCGGAGGGCATTACCGAGCTGCCGGCAAACACATTTTACGGATGGGACTGCCTCGCGGAGATCAGCCTGCCCGACAGCCTCGAAAGTATAGGTTCGAGCGCATTTAAGGGCTGTGCCGCCATCGGAGAGCTTAAGCTTCCCGCATCACTTAAAAAGATAGGCAGCTCGGCTTTTGAGGATTGTATTTCGGTCGAGATCATGGATGTTCCCGACACGGTGAGTGAAATTGGGGCCGGCGCCTTTTCGGGCTGTGAGAAGCTTGTGGCGTTTGGTTACCCCAAAGCCCTTGCAAGTGCGGGCAGCAATGTATTCAGCGGATGCGTAAGTCTGACCGCTATGGAGATCCCTTCGGGGGTAAGCAGCATACCTTCGTATATATTCAGCGGTCATGAGTCGCTTGAAAAGGTCGTTCTTCCTGAAGGATTGAAGTCCATAGGCTCAAGGGCCTTTGCCGAATGCTCGTCTCTTAATAATATAGTATTCCCCGATGGACTTACAGAGATAGGCAGTTCGGCCTTTTGCGACTGTGTTTCACTCAAAGAGGCCGATCTGCCCGATTCGGTGTCGGTCATCGGTGCAAGAGCTTTTCAGAACTGCATATCGCTTGAAAGCTTCAGATATCCTCTTGGCTGGAGCGATACAGCCGGACATATATTCAGCGGCTGCAGCGCACTTGAGCATATAGATATTCCCGAAGGAGTGGCCGAGCTGCCTGCGCAGGCATTCAGAGGCTCTGACAGCCTTGTTTCGGTTAGCCTGCCTTCGACCCTTATTTCCATAGATGAATATTCTTTTGCCGAATGCCCGGCGCTGGACACGGTAATCCTGCCCGATTCGGCAGTAAGGATCGAAAATAATGCCTTCTACGGCTGCAGCGGCCTTGAACGTATATGGATAGGCGGAAATGTATCGAACATACACATAAACAGCTTTGACGGGTGTGACAGGCTCACGATCTACGGCAATGAGGGAACCTTTGCCGAAGAATATGCAAGTGAGCATGGAATACCTTTCTGGGCAGGTGATATAGGCGAGGCCGAAAGATGCCTTGAAGGCCGCGTGGTTCTTGAAGACGGAACGCCGCTTTCGGGAGTGCACGTTGATATTTATGAGATAGAAGAAGATCAGAATATACACAGCGGTCTTATTACGGCAGAGGACGGCAGCTGGGCCATTGAGGATGCTGAAGTGGGCCGAAGCTACCGAATAATGCTGTATAAGCAGGGATATATCATAGAGAATGACATCAGCTTTGTGACGATGGGTCTCGATGCCGTTACACTTGAAGCGGCAGAAGCAAAAGAAGCGGCAGATCTTGATTTTTCGGAAGAAGGCTTTACTTTTACGGTGAATACAAATAAAGAAACTGCCTCGGTGACCGGTTATACCGGAAGTGGAAGCAGGATCGCTGTTCCGGAGACCCTTGGTGGATATCCTGTAGGTGAGATTGGGTCCTATGCCTTCAGAAATAACATATCGCTTACGGCTGTGTCGCTTCCTGTGGGAGTGGCGTCTATAGGCAATTATGCTTTTTCGGGCTGCACTTCGCTTGAATTGGTACAGATGCCAAATGGGGTCAACACCATAAACTCTTATGCTTTCTCGGGCTGTGCCCTCCTTCGAAGTTTTGATTATCCTCTTTGCTGGAGCTACAGCGGAGGACACATTCTTGATGATTCGGGTGTTACCGATATATCTGTTCCCGATGGCACATTGGCAGTGCCGCAGAATGCATTTATGGGACACAGCGGACTTGAAAGCATAGCTTTGCCTGCAGGGCTTAAAGAGATAGGCGCGTCGGCATTTTCGGGATGCAGCAGGCTTAATACAGTTGATTTCCCCGAG
>JAFQVZ010000074.1 GCA_017407765.1 Clostridia bacterium
AGGCACTTATTACCGCCGATACCGATCCCGTTCCAACCGGATGGAGGATGTCTCCCAGGTCGGTGCTGAAATACATCGAAGGCAATACACGGGTCAAAGGTGTAGATATCACGCCCAAATATATGGGCAACCGCCGCCTTGTTGAGATAGCGATCGCGACGCTGGTGACCGACAGAGCGCTGCTGCTCATAGGCGAGCCGGGAACAGCCAAGTCGTGGCTCAGTGAACATCTTACGGCTGCCGTAAACGGCGATTCGACCAAGGTGGTGCAGGGAACAGCAGGCACGACCGAAGAGCAGATACGTTATTCATGGAACTATGCTATGCTTATCGCCAAAGGGCCAAGCATGGATGCCATGGTCAAAAGCCCCGTATACCGCGCTATGGAAACCGGCACCATAGCCAGAATAGAAGAGATTTCCCGTTGTGCCAGCGAGGTTCAGGATGCTCTGATATCTATTCTTTCTGAAAAACGCATGAGTGTGCCCGAACTGGGTTTTGAAGTTCCGGCCCGAAAAGGTTTTTCGGTCATAGCAACAGCCAACACAAGGGATAAGGGTGTCAACGAAATGTCGGCGGCTCTGAAACGCCGATTCAATATAGTTGTCCTTCCCACACCTTCGGACATAAAGACCGAGCTGGAGATAGTCAGAACAAGGGTGGCGCAGATGACTTCAGGCTTCGATCTTAACTCCGCTCAGCCCGAGGATGACGTGATTGAGAAAATAGTTACGATCTTCCGTGAACTCAGAGGGGGAACAACACTTGATGGAAAGCAGAAGCTGAAGATCCCCGGCGGAGTTCTGTCTACAGCCGAGGCAATTTCGCTGCTGACCAATTCCATGGCTCTCGCAGGAAGCTTTGGTACGGGAAAAATAACCGCTTCTGACCTTGCCGCTGCACTTCAGGGGGCAGTTATCAAGGATGAAGAGAAAGACAGTATATGCTGGATAGAGTATCTTGAAAATGTAATGAAAAAGAGGGGAAGCGAGTGGCTTCCGCTTTACCGAGCCTGCAGGGAGCTGAATAACTGATGGGAAAACCCACGTTTTTTGGAGTAAGACATCTTTCGCCCGGTGCGGCGTTTCATCTGAGGAAAAAGCTTGATGAGGTCAGGCCGCAGCTTGTTCTTGTCGAAGGGCCGTCTGATCTTAATGATCAGATGAAGTGGCTCTGCCATAAGGAGACCCGCTATCCCGTCGCTATCCTTGCGTATACATCAGAGGCTCCGGTTAGAACTATCCTATATCCATTTGCATTTTATTCGCCCGAAGTGCAGGCAATATTATGGGCACATGAAAATGATGTGCCCTGCCGCTTCATGGATCTTCCATCGTCGGTTTTTCTTGCGCTGAATAAGAAGAAGTCCTTGGAAAACACGCAGCATGAGAAGGAAAATACAGCGGGCACTACCGAAAGTATATATAACAGACTGGAGCTTCTGACCGGTGAAGATCACGACACCTTCTGGGAACGCTGTTTTGAACAGAGCGACCGTTATATGGAGGCCTGCAATGCATTTGGCAGCGAGCTCAGAAAATCTGATAATAACAGGCCCGATATGTATGAAAACCAGCTCAGAGAGGCTTTTATGAAAAAAGCTGTTTCTGATGCCATAGAAAGTGGGGTCAAACCTGAAAAGATTTTCTGTGTATGCGGCGCCTTTCATGTTGATGGAATTATAAATGCCGAAGAAGTGACAACTGAAGAAGTCGATATGCTGCCCCGTGCAGACAGCACTGCAACTATAATGCCTTATTCATACTATAGGCTTTCTTCACGTTCGGGATACGGCGCCGGAAATAAGGCTCCGGCCTATTTCCAGCTTATGTGGGAATATATGAACGGCGAAGGCCTTGATGGATTGGCATCGGCATATCTTGTAGGTCTGGCTGACGCTCATCGCAAAATGGGAAATACAGTTTCCTCTGCGGAGGTTATAGAGTCGGTCAGGCTGGCTGACACTCTCAGGCAGATAAGGGGAAGCCGATATCCATGTCATGCCGACCTTAAGGATGCAGCGGTTACGGTCATGGGACATGGCCAATATTCCGAACTGTCCCTTGCCTTTGCCGAGATGGATATTGGGCGAAACATAGGTGCTGTGCCGGAGGGGGTAAGCCGCACCTCCGTTCAGGAGGATTTTTATCGTCAGATAAAGGCGCTGAGGCTCGAAGGTTATCGAAGTCTTCAGCGACAGAGACTTGATCTTGATCTCAGAGAAAAAATCAGCGTAAAATCCAAAGAGGCTGCTTTTATTGATCTTCGAAGATCATTTTTTCTTCATCGCCTCAGAGTATTGGGGATAGATTTTGCATCTGCAGTGCCGTCACGTCAGGAAAAATCCAGTTGGGGTGAATATTGGGATCTCCAGTGGTCGCCCGAAGCCGAGATTCAAGTGGTTGAGGCTTCATTGATGGGTGACACTATTGAGGGCGCTGCCGCATTTGTCTTAAAAGAACGTTCAGATAATGCTGCAGGTATTGATGAAGCGGCTGCAATATTTAAAGATGCGTTCCTGTGCGGAATGCCTTTGGCTTCGGCACACGCGCTTATGGCTCTTCAGAGGCTTGCAGCTGACCATACATCGCTTAAGCAGACTGCTGTGGCAGCAGAGCAGCTCTCGCTGATTGTCAGGTATGGAGACATAAGGCAATTTGATACAGAACCTGTTGTCCCGCTGCTTGAGAGCCTGGCTTTAAGAGCTAATTTGATTTTATTTGATTCCTGCCGATGTGATGCTAAACAGGCGGCAGATGTATGCGAATCAATGGAAAAGCTTAATGTGCTGCAGCTGAATCATGCTTTTCTGAGCGAGAGAGACTGGACAGGGCTCATAGAAAGAGTTTCGGACGCAGATGACCTTAATCCCAAATGTTCGGGGTTTGCCATGGCGATCCTCCTCGAACGAGGGATTGCAGATGAAGACC
>JAFQVZ010000075.1 GCA_017407765.1 Clostridia bacterium
ACGAGCATTTCCCCTCATGCGTCAATATCAATATGGATGCCACCGTCACCAATATCAGAGAAAAGAGCGACGACGAGCTCAGGGCCCTCAGAGCCGCCGGCGTAAACCGCCTTTACCTAGGCATCGAAAGTGGACTTGACGATGTACTCAAGCAGATGGCCAAGGATCACACCCTTTCGGAAGCCTACGAGCAGATCGCAAGGATACAGGCCGTAGGAATGACCTATGCCGCCCATATCATGACCGGCATCGCCGGCAAGGGCCGGGGCATCGAGAACGCCGAGGCCATGGCCGAGTTCATCAACAGGACAAAGCCGGTGGCTATATGCAATTTCTCGCTGTTTGCCCATGAGAGTTCGCCTCTCTGGAAGGAAGTCGAGGCCGGAAGGTTCACTGTTGCCAGCGAGCAGGAAAATATCCTCGAAGAGCGCAGAATGCTGGAGCTTATCGAGACCGAAGGCATGGATTATGACGGAATGCACGACTGGCTCGAGTTCCGCGTGCGCGGACACCTGCCAAAAGACCGCGAGAAGATGCTTCAGAAGATCGATTCGGCCATGGAAGAATATGGCGACCTTGACCCCGTGTACTGCATAGTTAAATAACAGAAAAACAGAAAAGCTCCCCTAACGGGGAGCTTTATTTCTTTGGGAAGAATGGCGTGAGATTCTTCGATTACGCCCTGCGGGCTCCACTCAGAATGACAATTAAACAGGTGCAGAACTGCCATGTCATCCTGAGCAAGCACGAAGTGCGCCGACGAAGGATCTCACATAAGGACATACCTCCGTGCTTTTTATTTCTTTGCCAAGCCTTCGAGGATAAGGTCAATGGCCCGGTCGAGGGGCTTCTGCTTGCCCTCGGGTCTTATCCTGACCACCTTATCGAACAGCTCCTGCGCCGTGTAGAGGCAGAGGCGCTCGACTCCGCAGCGGGTCGCCTTATGCTCGACCATAGCCAGCAAAAGATCTTTATATCCCGCTGTGCGGGGCAGCTCGAGCTCGTCGAACAGCACCGGCAGAACACGCTCGAACAGCAGCCTGCGATGCTCGATCCTGTGGCTTATCTTAAGCAGCAGCGCCGCCTCGACGACGGCGACAGCCGGCAGGTCAAACAGCCTGCTCTCGGCCTCAAGCTCGAGATCGGTGAGATAATATCTTGTGCCGCCCAGCTTCATAAGCACGCGCATGGCATCGTAATATCCCAGCTTTATGTTATGGCGCGAGGTCTCGGGCGAGAACTTCATCAGCGAGCCGAGCTTCTCGCTGGGCTCGATTGTGATTACCCTCTTGTCGTCCTCGTCGTAACGGGTGATGCCGATGGCATTGGTCCTCACGGCGATGACCTTGTCGCAGCCGCGTTCCAGCAGCATATTCACCGGGCAGTTGTCGTAAACACCACCGTCGAGGAAGATGCTCTCGCCCATCTGCACCTTCTGGAAACCGGGAAAGGCCGCGCTGCCGAGGATATAGGTGGCGATATTCTCTTTGCCCATCTCTTCCTTGAATATCTCGATGGCCCTGAACTCGGGCAGGGCGAGGGTGACGATGCCATAGTCGATGGGGCTTTGCATAAGGCGGTCTTCGTCGATGTATTTATCGATCATGGCCTTGATATGGGTGTTGTCGATACCACCGTCGCTTATAAGCTCGCGGACAGCCGAGAACATATCGGCAAGGCCGTCGATATTGATGCTGTTGAGATTGGTGGATATAAGTTTTTCATCCTCGGGCGTGAAGATATCCTTGCCGCTGATGTTTTCCCACAGCTCTTTGGCCACAGCAAAGTCGCCCTGAGCGACCATGGCGGCATTCATGGCTCCGATGGATGTTCCCGCAATGGCATCGGGGGGATAATATCCCATCTCCATGCAGGCCTCCAGCGCGCCGATGTGAAAAGCGCCTTTGGCTCCGCCGCCTTCAAGCGCGATACCCAGCATAAAAACACCTCCTGAAAGGTTTTTTAAATATGATCTAAAGGGATTATATCAGCTTATCTCAGTCGATTCAAATAAGTTTCTGTAAACAAAACAAGAGGCAGCCCGAAGGCTGCCTGTTAAACTGTCAAAAACCTGCGGGTTTTTTCGACATTTAGAGTTGGCTCCGCGCTGCGGCGCGGATTTCGCCTTTTTTCTGCGGAAAAAACGGCGGGTCAGTGTGTTTTTTCACGGCACATGTCCGTGAAAAAACAGTACAAAACAAGAGGCAGCCCGAAGGCTGCCTCTTTCTGAAGCTTGCGCTTTATGTGTGGAATTGTGATTATTCCTCGTCGTCGTGGTATGCAGCCTCGGCGATGATCTTCTCCTGTGTCATAACAGGAACTTCTTCATAACGCTCAAACTTGGTTGTGAAGGAGCCTCTGCCCTGTGTCATGGAGCGGAGTGTGATAGCATAGTCGGTGATCTCAGCTGCGGGAACCTCTGCCTCGACGATCTGTGTGCCGTCTTCAGCGGGATTCATGCCCATGATGCGGCCGCGGCGCTTGTTCATGTCGCCGATGACATCGCCCATGTAGCTGTCGGGAATATTGATCTTGATGGAGTTGACGGGCTCGAGGATGACGGGCTTAGCGTTGGGGATACCAGCCTTGTAAGCCAGACGTGCAGCCATCTTGAAGGAGAGCTCGTTAGAGTCGACATCGTGGTAGGAACCGTCTGTCAGTGTAGCCTTGAGGCCAACCATGGGATAACCGGCGAGAACACCGTGCTCCATAGCCTCGCGGACGCCCTTCTCAACTGCGGGCCAGAAGTTTCTGGGAACCGAGCCGCCGAAGATTGTTTCAGCGAAGATAAACTCTTCATCGCTGTCATAGATGGGCTCGAAGTCCATCTTAACGTGGCCGTACTGGCCGTGGCCGCCCGACTGCTTCTTATGCTTGCCTTCGACGGAGACCTTAGCGCGGATCTTCTCGCGGTAAGCAACCTTGGGCTCGCCCAGCTCGACCTCTACGCCGAACTTGCTCTGCAGCTTGGAGCAGATAACATCGAGGTGCATGTCGCCTGCGCCCGAGATGACCATCTGCTTTGTCTCGGCGTTGTTGACCAGTGTGAAGGAGGGATCCTCGTCACGCAGTCTGTTCAGGCCGGAGACCATCTTCTCTTCGCCGCCCTTGACCTTGGGAGAGATAGCTCTCGAGTAAGCGGGCTCGGAGTATGCAACACCACGGAGCTTGGCGCCTGTGCCGCTCTTTGTCAGTGTGTCGCCTGTGCGTGTGTTTGTCAGCTTGGAAACAGCGCCGATATCGCCGCAGCCGATCTTATCGACTTCATACTGCTTCTTGCCCTTGACGATATAGATGTGACCCATCTTCTCGGCAGCGCCTGTCTGCGAGTTGATAAGTGTCATATCGGGTGTCAGCTCGCCCTGCATGACCTTGAAGTAGGAGAAACGGCCATACTGGTCGGCAACTGTCTTGAAGACGAAGATAGCTGTGTCGCCGTTTGCGTCGTAACGCATCTCGAGGGCGTTGCCTTCCTCGTCAACACCACGCTCAACGCGGATCTCGTTGGGAGCGGGGCCATAGTTGATGATGGCGCGGATCATGTCCATTGTGCCCAGGCCTGTGTAAGCCGAGCCGCAGATAACGGGAGAAATGTCGCCTGCGATGACGCCCTTGCGGAGGCCTTCGAGGATCTCTTCCATTGTGAACTCTTCGCCGTCAAAATACTTTTCCATCAGCTCGTCGGAGCTCATGGCAACTGTCTCGATCAGAGCGCCGCGCAGTCTGTCGACCTTCTCCTGCTTGTTAGCGGGAACGGGATACTCGTTGATCTTGCCGTTTTCTGCCTTGTAAACGATCTGCTGGAGCAGGTTGATAACGCCCTCAGACTTGCCGTTTGCGTCGAACAGAGGAATAACGAAGGGTGTTACGCTGTTGCCGAAAGCCTGTCTCAGCGAAGCGTATGCAGCCTCGTAGTCAGCCTGGTCTTCGTCTACCTTGGAGATGTAGAAGAATGCGGGCAGGTTGCGCTTTCTGACTTCCTTCCATGCCTTCTCTGTGCCGACTGCGCAGCCGTTCTTGGCCGATACAACGATAATGCCGGCATCAGCAGCACGGAGGCCGCTCATGACCTCACCCTCAAAGTCGAAGTAGCCCGGGGTGTCGATCAGGTTGATGATATGATCCTTAAAACGAATGGGGGACAGCGAAAGCTGGATGGAGAACTGGCGCTTGATCTCTTCGGGATCAAAGTCGCTGATCGTGTTGCCGTCAGCGATGTTGCCGAGGCGGTCTGTCTCCTGTGTCATATAAAGCATGCTCTCGACCAGAGATGTCTTACCGTCGCCGCCGTGACCGAGCAGGCAGACGTTTCTGATTTTGTCCAATGCAAAAGCCATAAGTTGTTTTCTCTCCTTTATATAATGCTGTGTGAATTAAACTGATTGTCAGGTTCACTCATGTTCCTAATTATATAATAAATGGCGATTATTTTCAATGTTTTTTATTGCAATTTGCCAAAAAATCGGTATTTCGACGCTATTTCTGCGCTTTGATTTAAAACCATGTGGGTTTTGAACAAAATTAAATACATTTAATTATTGATATTGACTAAAGTGAGGCATTCACCTCATCCGTCTGCTGCGCCTGCCACCTTCCCCTGGGAGGGGAAGGCTTGCCAAACACCCGTCAGGCTTCGCCTGCCACCCTCTTCACCGAAGAGGGCATTTCTTGGCTCTCCCTCTGAGAGAGCTGTCATCGTAGCCGACT
>JAFQVZ010000076.1 GCA_017407765.1 Clostridia bacterium
TATGTTTGATGGAATATCCATCTTCAAGCATATGCATGTATTTGAGCAATGCTTGGTGATCGTGTTTCTTACGCATAAAATAAACCCCAAAGTTTTTTGTCCAAACTTTGGGGTTCACTTCAATTGCGGAACTGCTTTTTATATATGGTGTGTGTGGATATATCAGGCGTCGATTTTTGCGTATGTGGCGTTTTTCTCTATGAATTCGCGACGCGGACCAACGTCGTCGCCCATGAGCATGGAGAATATGTAATCGGCTTCTTGGGCATCGCGAATGGTCACCTGTTTCAGCGTGCGTGTCTCGGGGTTCATGGTTGTCTCCCATAGCTGTTCGGGGTTCATCTCACCAAGACCTTTATAGCGCTGGATGTCGGCGCCGGGATAGGTCTCGAGGAAACGGGCCAGCTCTTCGTCAGAGTAGGCATAATGCTCTTCGGCCTTGCGTCCTCTGGGGACGATCTTATAGAGGGGCGGCTGAGCGATATAGACATGGCCCTGCTCGATAAGCGGCCTCATGAAGCGGAAGAAGAAGGTCAGAAGCAGGGTGCGGATATGGCTGCCGTCGACGTCGGCATCGGCCATGAGGATGATCTTGCCATAGCGCAGCTTGCTTACATCAAACTCGTCGCCTACGCCTGCGCCGAAGGCGGTTACCATGGGCATAAGCTTCTCGTTGGTGTATACCTTGTCGAGCCTTGCCTTCTCGACGTTGAGCATCTTGCCCCACAGAGGCAGGATGGCCTGATAGCGGCGGTCGCGGCCGTTCTTGGCCGAGCCGCCCGCCGAGTCACCCTCGACGATATAGATCTCGGTGAGGGCGGGGTCGCGCTCCTGACAGTCGGCCAGTTTGCCGGGCAGGCTGGCCGATTCAAGGGCGGTCTTGCGTCTTGTGGCCTCGCGTGCTCGCTTGGCGGCCTCGCGTGCGCGTGCCGCTGTCGATGCCTTGTCGACAATGGTGCGGGCCGTTACGGGGTTTTCTTCAAAGAAGGTCATCAGCTTGTCATAGACCATTGCATCCACCATGCTGCGGATGTGGGCGTTGCCCAGCTTGGTCTTGGTCTGGCCCTCAAACTGGGCCTCGGTGAGCTTGACCGAGATGACGGCGCACAGACCCTCGCGGACGTCCTCGCCGGTGAGGTTCTTGTCGTCTTCCTTCATTATCTTGAACTTGCGGGCATAGTCGTTGATGACCCTTGTGAGCGCCGTCTTGAAGCCGGTCTCGTGCATGCCGCCCTCGGTGGTGCGGATGTTGTTGGCGAACGACTCGATGTTTTCGTTATAGCCGTCGTTATACTGCATCGCGATCTCGGCGATGGAATCGTCCTTTTTACCGCTGATGAAGATGACCTCTTCGTGCATGGGGGTCTTGTTGCGGTTGAGGTGCTCGACAAAGCTGCTGATGCCGCCTTCATAGCGCATCTCGGCACGTTCGTGTTCTTCCTCGTTTTCGGAACGGAGGTCCTGAAGGGTGATCTTGAGGCCTGCGTTGAGGAAGGCCTGCTCGCGCAGGCGTGTAAGCAGGGTCTCGTATTCAAAGACCAGCTCGTCAAAGATCTCGCCGTCGGGCTTGAAGGTGATGATCGAGCCGGTGCGGTCGGTGTCGCCGGTGATGCGCATATCATAGTCCTTGGCGCCGCGACTAAAGGACATTTCGTGGATCTTGCCGCCGTTATGTACTTCGACCTTGAGCCATTCGGACAGCGCGTTAACTACGCTGGCGCCTACGCCGTGAAGGCCGCCCGAGACCTTATAGCCTCCGCCGCCGAACTTGCCGCCGGCGTGGAGAACTGTGAATACGACCTCAAGGGTCGAAAAGCCCATCTTGGGATGAATGCCGGTGGGGATGCCGCGGCCGTTGTCGGCTACGCGGATAACATCGCCGGGCAGGATATCTACTTCGATATGGGTGCAGTATCCGGCCAGAGCCTCGTCGATCGAGTTGTCGACTATTTCGTAGACCAGATGGTGAAGGCCCCTCAACGAAGTGGTGCCGATATACATGCCCGGCCTCTTGCGAACAGCTTCAAGGCCTTCAAGGACCTGTATTTGGTTTTCGTCATAGGCGGTGTCGATTTTTTCAGGTGTCTGGTTCATTTATCTGCTCCTTGTCTGAAAAGTAAAGGCTGAAAAGACGCCTCGCCTCACATTCGGAGGTCGATGGGCTCTTTTGAACGTTTGAGAAGGGTGCGCGAGCTGAGCTGCGAGATATAGACGGTGGTGGTGCCGTCCTTTTCGCGGCATATAACCGCCGACTTTGGCAGCTCGTCGCTTACATTCACCACCATGCCTTTTTTTTCGCAGGCGGTGAGAAAGTTTCGGGTGTGTTTGGACCATGTGGAGGTGTCGAGGTCGATGATGCCCACAATGTCGGGCTGAAGGACAACGATATCTCGTCCCAGATGAAGATACATGGCTGACCTCCTCGGTATATTTTCTGAATATCAGCCCCTTTAAAAGGCATGATATACGGTGTTAAAGAAAAATATGGGGCCGAAGCCCCGTCTGTTCAAAGCCTAAAATATAACACCTTAATTATAGCATGAAGAGGCATTTTCCGCAACTTATTTTTGACCTTGAAGCACCCCGAAAAGGCAACTTTTCAGGGTGTAAAAAATATATTTTCGTTGCAAAAACCGGCGGTTTGTTGTACGATAAAAGTGTATGTCCGCATGTCATCCGCCGAGGCTTCGAAGCGGCTTTTGAATTTGGACATAAATCACAAAAAATAATGCGTATTTTAGTGCGGCATGACGAAGGGACGGTGAGCCGCGATGGATAAGAAAAAAGTGGTGCTGGGCCTTTCGGGAGGGGTCGATTCCTCGGCCGCAGCGCATATACTTATGGATAAGGGATACGAGGTGCACGGAGTGTTCCTGATGCAGAAGGGATCCGACCCCGCGCCTGCCGAAGTTGCGGCCCGCGAGCTCGGGATATCCTTCGAGGTCATCGATATGTCGGATGATCTGGAGCGCAATGTCATCTGCCCCTTTGTCGAGAGCTATCTCAGAGGCGAGACTCCCAACCCCTGCATTATATGTAACCCCACCGTCAAGTTCCGCTGTCTCCGCGAGGCGGCCGACCGCGTTGGGGCATATCATATCGCCACCGGCCATTATGCCGTGGCAAAGGATGGCGGCATCTATGCCTCCCCCAGCCCCAAGGATCAGAGCTATATGCTCTATCGCCTGCCCCACGAGCTCATAGAGCGCCTTATCTTCCCTCTCGGCGATATCGCCGACAAGAGCGAAACAAGGGCTATTGCTTCGGGCGCGGGCCTTTCGTCGGGCTCGGCTCCCGACAGCATGGATATCTGCTTTATTCCCGACGGCGACCACGGCGCATTCATCGAAAAGCGCGGCCTTTCGGGTAAACGCGGCAATTTTGTCGATGAGGA
>JAFQVZ010000077.1 GCA_017407765.1 Clostridia bacterium
GACGGCTGCCCCGCCGTGTCCCACAGCGAGGAATACAAGGCAAAGAACCGCGCGGCCTATCGCCTTGTGAACAAGGCATTCCTGCCTTATCTTGATGCAATAAAGGCCATCGAGAATATGCCCAAGCCTGCTGTCGTGGCCATCGACGGCATGTGCGGAAGCGGCAAGTCGACCCTTGCCCGCGTGCTTGAGTATGTATTTTCGGCATCGGTCGTCAGGATGGACGATTTCTTCCTGCCCTTTGAGATGAAGACGCCCGAGCGCCTTTCGCAGCCGGGCGGAAATGTTCATTACGAGCGCTTTAACGAGGAGGTAGCCCCCAAGCTGGGCGAGGGTTTCGAGTACAGGCGCTTCGACTGTTCGGTGGGTAGGCTGAACGGCGCGGTATCGGTAAAGAAGGCCGATATCACCATCGTCGAGGGCTCCTACTGCCAGAGTCCCGATGTAAAGGCGTGTTACGACCTCAGGATATTTGTCGAGACCGATCCGCTCACCCAAATGGCGCGCATCGAGGCCCGCGACCCCGATATGGCCGATAATTTCAGAGAGCGCTGGATACCCATGGAAGAGCATTATTTCAAGTCTTTCGGCATTCGTGATAAGGCTGATATCATAGTAAGAACATAAAACATCAGGCCTCCCCTATAAGGGAGGTCTGTTTTATTTCGGGCAGGACGATGCACAACCAATCGTTGAAATCTTTCGTTTGCTTTGCTAAACTGAAACCAAAGACAAACCGAAAGGAAGTAACACCATGGCTTATACAAAGATCATATGCGGCAAGCTCTATGACGGCATTCAGGATGCCCTTCAGGAGAATATGGAGATCCTCATAAACGGCAAATATATCGAAGCGGTCGGCAGAAATGTCGAGGCTCCCGAAGGCTGCGAGGTCATCGACCTTTCCCATCTGACTGTAACTCCCGGCATGATCGATGCCCATGTCCATGCCAGCTATTTCGACTGGCGCGAGATCGCAAACGACCCCATTTTCTATTCCGACGGCATGCGCTGCCTTGCCGCTGCCGAATGTGCCCGAAAGGCGCTGGCAGGCGGCTTCACCACCATTCGTCACATCGGTTGGTTCCAGGAAGACTATTCCCTCGATGTCAAGCGCGCCATTGATGCAGGCTATATCGAAGGCGCACGCATGATCGCCGCGCCCCACTTCATCTGTGCGCCCGGCAGCCACGGCGACTCCACTCAGAAGATCGCCACCAACCCCCGTCTCTCCCGTTTCCTCGAAACACATTATCCCACCATGGGCAGCGGCGCCGAGTTCTTCCGCGATGCTGTTCGCCATGAGGTAAAGATAGGCGCCGACTTCATCAAGATCATGGCCACCGGAGGCTTCTTTACTCCCAACGACTCGCCCGAAGACAAGCAGCTGTCCGACGACGAGCTTCAGGCCATCATCGACACGGCACATTCGCTCCACACCACCGTTACCGCCCATGCCTATACAACCGAGCTGGTCACCACCCTTGCCAATATGGGTATCGACGGCATCGAGCATGCATCCCTCATCGACGAGCCCACGGCCCGCCTGCTTGAGGAGAAGGATGTATATGTAGTTCCCACCTTCTGCCCCTACGACGAGATCGTCCTGCTGGACGAGGAGAAGCTGGCGCAGAAGTCGCCCGAGTTCCAGCGCAAGCTGCGCTACTACAGGGACAACCTTGTGCGCAGCCGCGAGATCCTTAAGAACAGCAAGATCCGCCTCGGCTACGGCACCGACCTTGTAGTAGGTTATCAGAACTACGAGTGCGGCCGCGAGTATTCGGCATGGCTCCGCAACGGTATGGATCCTTTCCGCACCCTTAAGGCGGCCACCGCTGTTAATGCCGAGATCCTCGGCCTCAGCGATGTCCTCGGCACCATCGAGCCGGGCAAGCTGGCCGATATTGCCGCATGGCCCCGCGACCTGCTCCATGACGACAAGGCGCTGCTCGACTGTGCCTTTGTTATGAAGGAAGGCAGGCAGTCGGCTGTTCATTCGATCATCAGCGATTACGAAGAATAACATCAAAAAAAGCTTCACCACCCGGTGAAGCTTTTAATTATAATTTAACAACTATAGAAATGATAAATTATTCAAATAATCATATTTGAAATTAAGATATTACTTGCATGATGTTTTTTCTGTTGGTATAATTTACTTGTAAAGTACTTTACAATAGTAATTCGACACAAGATTAAAAGGAGGTTTTTATGTCTAAACGCCTTATTGCAGCTATGCTCGCTTTGCTTGTATCCGTATCTTTTTCTTTAAATGCCATAGCAGCTTCTACTCCTACCGTTGATCTTGATGCAGTATTTGAAGAAGCAAAGGAAAACTATGAAGCCTCAATCCGTGCGAAGAATCGTTCAATTGGTGAAGTTCAGGCACCATATTATGAAGAGGTGGAGTTAGAAGATGGTTCTATTCTTGTAGTGGAAGGATATCCTACAGAGTATTCAGCTAATGAAACTGAAATGATGGAAAATGAGTCAGATTCTAATCTTATTTATTCGCTAAGTGAGATTACTACTGAAAATTTTCAAATAACTAGAACAAAAACATGGGGAATGCTTGTGTCTACCCTCAGATATCAAGAAAATAGTTCTAATTCAATGGTTAGAATTTCCTCGTTTTCTTACAACCTTCAGTTGAACTCTGGATATAGTTTGGAGAATATCAATTGCTACTATATTTCATTTAATAGTGAAACTGACTTATCTGAGTACAATGACATAGATTTAGAAACTCTGAGTTTGATTGATTTTCCAACCAATCGCCTTGGTTGGGTTAGATCGGATACTCAGGCAGTTGAGCTTCAAATGAATACAGGAGTTAGGTATACATTAGAACTAAATATGGTTGATGAATATATGCTCCAGCATAATCTTGTTCCTTTTAACTTTGTTGAGCAGTAGATCGTGTTTGAATATTAGCGAAGGAGGTTGTTATACTGATGAAAAAGCTTCGTGATAATTTTTCGTTTATTATAGGCCTTCTTATGCTAATACTTCTGGGAGCAGCATCAGCACCGCTTAACAGGCTGATGAAGTATGCAATGTTTCATCCGGGATTGGAAACAATAGGATGGCAGAATGTTTGTCAGTGTGTTGTTTATATGCTGTTTGGGTGCAGTTTGGCTTTTATGAGCTCCGGAAGCGGAGTCAAAGGTTTCCGTATAAAGAAGTTGCCCCTTGCAGTGGGGGGATGTATGTTTGTTTATTGTGCTATAGTTCTTTTGGACCTGTTTTTCTGGTATGGGTTAAAGAGCGATGTGTTGGGCATTCTTTTCCCTACATTTAATTCAGTTGATGGCGTAAGTCATTTGAGTTTCGATTATTCACTGCTCCCTCGTCAGATACTCTGTATTACAACGGGATTTCTTTTGATCCACGGTATATACGGAAGCAAAAATGAGTAAGTAAAAAAGCTTCACCGTTTTTCGGTGAAGCTTTTTCTTTTATTCGGCTGC
>JAFQVZ010000078.1 GCA_017407765.1 Clostridia bacterium
CTCGGGTCGGGACACAAGCTGATATTTCCCTTCAAGCCTGAGCAAACGCATTCCGCGCCTCTCGTATTCATAAAAATCGGCAAGACCCATAGCGAGCTCTTCCAGCTCGCTTTTGTCAATATTCAAAACAGAGCAAAGCTTGTCTGACGATATAGATTCGCCGGATGCAAACAATATAGCTTCAAGCGCGTGCGCCAGTTCCTTCTTCTCCATCAGTTTCACCCGAAAGCATAAGACTGTATCCCTCATCCTCTTCCAGAATGAGGAGTTTTTTTGTTTTTGAGAGTTCCAGTACAGCAAGAAATAAAGCAACGATTTCCGAGCGGCTGCGCGACGACAGTACCATCTCGGTGAAATCAAGCTTATCCTGGATGCGGAATCTCTCCAGCAGATAGGTTATCTTGGTCTCTACAGACACACCTCTGTGTCTGACAATGCCGCTGAACGACTCGACCGGAGGCGGCAGTTTACGTCCGGCACGTTCAAGAATGGATGCTACAGCCTTTTCAAGCTGTTCAAGTGTATTCTGGTACAGCCTGTCGGGGTCTGTGCCGAGAACCTCTCTTGGCCTTACAAAAAGCTCTTTTCCTATCTCATATCGGCCCTGCAGCAGCCCTCCGGCTTCCTTTACACGCTGATAATCCAGCAGAGTCTCAATAAGAGCAGCTCTGGGGTCGGGTTCATCGCTCTCCTCGTATACGGGAAGCAGCATTTTTGATTTAATATAGACAAGATGCGATGCCATAGCAACAAACTCGCCCGTGACCTCGATGTCAAGCTCTCGCATCTTCTGAAGATATTCCAGATACTGTTCGGATATCTCTGCAATAGGAATATCTACAATGTCTATTTTATTTTTTGAAAGCAGATGGAGAAGCAGGTCCAAAGGCCCATCAAACTTCTCCAGGTGAAATGTCATATCCTGCATATCAAATCAGTCCTACAGCCATACACATCTTGAAGATCACACTGTAGATCCCATTAAGCATAGCCGTCCGTCCAAGTCCGATAACGCTATCGAAGAGGCCGAAGTAGAGGCCCAGCAGCAGCGCGAGACGAATATATCCCTCGTAATTATAAAACCATCTGACAGCCTTATTGGGCAGGAACATAAACATTATCTTTGAACCGTCAAGAGGCGGTATAGGAAGCAGATTAAATATGCCCAGGCCAACACTGAGCTCGCCAAGGATCATCAGAAACGTAGCCAGCGCCATCAGAAATCTTCCGGGCCTCGAAAGAACGATCGCGACATAGGCAAACAAAGCCGCAAATGCCAGAACAAAATTACTGAGGGGACCGGCAAAAGCCGTAAGTGCCATTCCAACCTTGGGATTTTTAAAATTACGGGGATTAACTGGCACCGGCTTCGCCCATCCAAACCTGAACAGCACCATGCACAGAAAACCAAGAGGATCTATGTGCGACAAGGGGTTCAGGCTGAGCCTTCCATTATACTGAGCTGTTCTGTCGCCAAGCAGATATGCCGCAAAGCCATGGCACATCTCATGGAATGATATGGCAATAAGCGCTGCAGGGATCAACGTAAGCAGATATTGAAGGTTGAACAATATATCAACTCCTATTTGCGACTAAAATCAGTTGAACACATCAAGCATATCGCTGATGAGCGCATCTCTTCCCTCATTTTTCTCTGCAGAATAAGGGATGAGCTTTACACTTCCATCCAACTGGAGTGTTTCTCTGATAAGTGCAAGCGCCGGCTCGATCTGCGACTTCTTAAGCTTGTCCAGCTTATTGGCCACAATGGTCATGGGCAGGTCGTATGCTCTGATCCACTCCACCATCATCTGGTCGTCTGCCGTAGGCTTGTGGCGGATATCGAGGATAACATAGATCCTCGATATATTAGCCATATCCCTTGCAAAATAATCATCGATCAGCTTGGAATAGCGTTCTCGCTCCACTTTGGATGTCTTGGAATATCCATAGCCGGGCAGGTCGATGATCCAGGCCTTGTCCTCTACGTTGAACAGATTTACATAAACCGTCTTGCCGGGCATGGAGCTTACCTTAGCAAAGCCCTTCTTTCCGACTATCGAATTGATAGTAGAAGATTTGCCTACATTCGAACGTCCGACAAAAACAAATCTCTTCTGTGCATCGGAAGGAAAATCCTTAGCAGAAGCCGCCGAACGTACGAATACTGTTTTATTTAAGTTCATTTGTCCTCCTACTGTCTGACTCCTGTTGCTCTGGGTCTTACAGGAGGCACAACAACATTAAAACGTTCCTTTTCTTCCTCACCGCTATCTTCTACCTGCACATAGGAAAACACTGCTCTCACTACATCATCCATATGTGTTGCGGGGATAAACTCCAGTGTTTTTCTGACGGTGGGATCAATATCATCAAGGTCTCTTACATTCTCTGCGGGAATGATAACACGTTTGACATCAGCCAGATATGCAGCCATAGTCTTTTCCTTAAGGCCGCCAATAGCAAGCACACGTCCGGTTATAGTTATCTCGCCGGTCATGGCAATGCTGCGGCTTACCTTCTTACCCGTAAGCGCTGAGATCAGGCTGGTTGCAATAGTGATGCCGGCCGAGGGTCCGTCCTTGGGAACCGCGCCTTCAGGGAAATGGATGTGAATATCCTTTGTCTTATGAAAATCAGATGCAATACCCAACGATTCGCTTCGGCTGCGGATATATGTCATGGCCGCCCTTACCGACTCTTTCATAACATCGCCAAGATTGCCTGTAACTTCGATCTTGCCGCTTCCCTCGATGGCAATGGATTCGACTTCAAGAATCTCTCCGCCAACGCTTGTCCATGCAAGTCCGTTGACGACACCGCAATCGTTATCTTCAAGAATATTCTTCTTTTTGAAGCGTA
>JAFQVZ010000079.1 GCA_017407765.1 Clostridia bacterium
CCGCCGTAATAGCTGAACGTACCCATGGAAATGTCTACCAGGGAGTTCAGCCAGCCATACATCAGCATGAAATCGATCATGGCCAGGTAGTAGACCAGCTTGGCGACAACAACAGTTGCATAGAGCGAGATGCAGATTACGGCGGCCACAGGCACTGTAAGACGGTCGAACATCAGCAGCTTGACAAAGTTTGCAGCAGAAAGAACAAGGCCACAGAGCAGCGATACACGGAACTCCTTGAAGATGATCGAGGGAAGGTCCGAGAAATCGATATCACCCAGCGAGAGGCCGCGGATGATGGTGGCTGAGGCCTGGCTGCCCGAGTTACCGCCGGTGGACATCAGCATAGGTATGTATGCTGTGAGCACGACCGCAGAGGAGAGGGCGGCCTCAAAAGAGGTCAGGATCATGCTGGTGAAGGTGGCCGACAGCATCAGAACAAGCAGCCAAACGATTCGCGACTTGAATATATCGAGAATATCGGTCTTGAGATAGGGCTTGTCGGTGGGGGTAACGGCGGCCATCATGGCGATATCTTCGGTGGCGGCTTCTTCGATGACGTCAAGGGCATCGTCGAAGGTGATGATACCGACAAGGCGCTTGTCCTTGTCGACAACGGGCATTACCGAAAAGTCGTAGCGGCTCATCATCTGAGCGGCGACTTCCTTGTCTTCAAGGGTGTCGACCGAGATGATCTGCGTTTCCATGATATCGCCTATTTTCTGGTCGCGTTCGGCAAGCAGGAGCTGCTTTACCGAAACGATACCCAAAAGCAGGCGGCGTTCGTCGGTTACATAGCAGGTATAGATGGTTTCCTTGTCGGCACCCGTCTGCTTGATGCGGTCAAATGCCTCGTTTACCGTCATGTCCTTCCAAAGTCGGACATACTCGGTGGTCATAATGCTTCCGGCCGAGTCTTCGGGATAGTTAAGGATCTGGTTGATGACTCGTCTTGTCTCAACATCGGTGTTTCGAAGGATCCTTTTAACAACACCGGCAGGCATCTCTTCAATCAGGTCTACCGCATCGTCGACAAAGAGCTCTTCGAGCATTTCGCGAAGCTCTTTATCACTGAAGGCTTGGATAAGCATTTCCTGATTGTCGGCATCCATCTCGACAAAGGCATCGGCTGCCATTTCCTTGGGGAGGATGCGGAAAAGGACGGGCATATTTTCGGGAGGCAGCTCTTCAAGGATAAGGGCTGCATCGGTGGGGTTAAGGACCACAAGGATATTCTTGAGGTCCTGATATCTTTTTGCCTGGATCAGCTCCAGGGCTTTTTCGGTAAGATTTATCTCCATTCTTATTTCCTCCTAATGTGATTTAGGTTTGGAAGTAAGTGCAAAAGCAAAGAGAGACAGGTCAGAAAGCGAGTATGCGTGCACGAAACGCGGAAAGACACATATTCGCGATATTACGACTTCGCCCTCCAGGGTTCGCACCACTGCTACTTCCGGCGTCCATGCAGTTTCACCTCACTGAATCAGATAGTTTAAGGCCACAAGGCCTAACATTAAGTGTAAATTCAAATTAAAAAAATGTCAAGAAAAATCATCTTTCAAGGAGCATATCGGCAAGGCTTTCGGCAAACAGCCGCGCCGAAATAAGGGCTTCTTCAAGTGTGTTGCCCGAGGTGCCTACCTCCACCAGCATGCTGCCGCAGGTAACGTGCTGATTGAAGCGGGCGGCGCGCAGGTCAAGAGGCCGCATTATGCCCGGATAAGCGGTGTTGAGCCGATCCTGCAGCTTGAGCTGAAAGGAGAGGTTCTGCCGCCAGTTATCGTGGGTCAGGCCTCCGCCGTCGGTGCCGCACACCAGCATCAGCTGCGCGGCCTGCTGACCATTGATATCGGCTATAGTTTTATATTTAAGTCCGCTTGCCGTCACCATTGCGTCGCGGTGCACATCTATGACCATTTTTATCGAGGGATTTTCCTTTATATAGGCGGAGATGTCATCGAGGGCACGGTTATAGGAACCGGAATAGGCGGGGCTGTCGTTGAGGGTGGTGGAATGGATGGTTTTTATCCCACGGCTGTTGAGAACTTCGGTGATCTCACGTCCCACACGAACAACGTTATAGCTGATATCGGTGGTTCGGTCGGTGTCAGAGGGGACATAGTTGTTTTCGGCGGTGGGGGCATAGGCTTCGGTGCCGTGAGTGTGCATCACCAGCACCTGCACGGCGTCGCCCGACAGTCTGACCGGGTCGGATGCAGAAAGAAGGGCAGGGACGTCTATTTCATAGTCGGTCTGGTTTTTGACATATACCGTGCCGCTGCCGTCGTAATTTCCGGGGTCGCCCTCTATTGTCAGCGGCGAGATATTCTGCTCTTTAACGGGAGGCGGCTCCGAAAGAACAGGGGTGCTGCTTTCGGTTATGCTTTGAAAGCCGTCGGCGGCCTGCTCATTATTAACCTCAGCTTCCGGGCTGGGCTGTATGCTTTCCTGAGAGAGCATATATTCAAAGCAGGCGCCCGCATAGGTCACGGCCTGCTCAAGCTCATCGGCCTTTCCGCTTCTGATAAGCAGGACTGCTGCGGCAAAAAGGATAAATGCCTGTCTTATGATCGAGAGGCAAGGGTCAGATCTTTTATTATTCTTTCTTCTTTTATATCCCGGCATAGAGGCCTCCATAATAGTAAAGTATATGGAATATCTATGCTGCCAAGGTTATGGCTATGCCCTAAGAAATAAGCTGCTCCATTTCGGCCACCGACAGGTCGCCGTGAAGAGCGAGATTGATCCCGTAGGCCAATGCCTTGGAGCATCGGGAGATCAGCAGATCAACATCGCTGGGCGACACGAGAAAACTGCCGTTTTCAATGATGTCATTTTCGGGTTCATGTCCGAGCAGACTGTGGGCAAGGGTGCCGGCCTCTGTCACGGTAGGAACTCCCAAAGAGATAACGGGAACACCGAGCATGTCACGGTCGATGGCGTGGC
>JAFQVZ010000080.1 GCA_017407765.1 Clostridia bacterium
CGATGTGGTCGACCGAATCGTCGCTGCCGCTCTGGTCATTGTCGCCGGGTCTCCACTGATCACCGTGACGGGCAAGGACATTGACCTGAATCAGGCTGAACATCATTGTGATGCTGAGGAAGAGGGAAAGGCCTCTGCGGCCCAGCACACTGAGTTTGCGTCTACTTGTCATAGTATCGCTCCTTTAGTTAGATTCCAAAGAAGGGGGAACCAGGCAAGGTTGGGTCAGTTCTTAGAAGGTTGCACTTCATTTGGTTAACTTGATTATACCATGCGCCGGAGTCCAAATCAATATAATATGTGCAGATCAACGATAAAAAATTACACATACTTAGGGAACTTAACCATTTAAAACAGAATGGTGTAAAGTTATAATGCTTTACATGTCCTGCGAAATGGGAATGCTTTACAAAGCGTATTTTATAAGCTAAAATATGGGCATATTATAATTTGATTAAGAGGTGCAGCATGGAAAAAGCCAAAGTAAGCAAATATAAATGGAGCCTTCTTCCGGCAATACTGACTCTTGCGTGGCCCACCATGATGGAGCAGCTTATGCAGACGGCGGTCCAGTATATCGATACGGCTATGGTAGGTTCGATAGGAACACATGCCACGGCAGCTGTCGGCGCTACCAGCACGGTAAGCTGGCTTATTGGCAGCACAGTGTCGGCTATCGGTGTCGGATTTCTTTCGTTTCTTGCTCAGGCATACGGGGCAGGAGACAGAGATGCTGCCACGCGTGCTTCTTCTCAGGCAGTTATTGCCGTTCTTGCATCGGGCATATTTTTTACAGTAGTTGCTCTTTCTTTGAGTGGATTGGTTCCGGTATGGATGCAGGTAGACCCCGAGATACAGGATATCTCGTCTAAATACTTCTTTATTATATACACACCCATGCTTGCAAGGGCGGCTACGATAATTTTTGGAACAATGCTCAGAGCGGTAGGCGATACAAAAACACCTATGAGGGTAGGTATTATCGTTAATCTCGTTAATATCGTTCTTAATTTTCTGATGATCTATGAAACCAGAAGCTATGTTATCGGCGGATTGAGCATTACAATTCCGGGTTTCGGATGGGGTATTATCGGTGCGGGCACGGCCAGTGCGATTTCTTTTGCAGTAGGCGGAATACTTACCACAATTGCTATCTGGAAGCATCCCGTTATTTCACCCAGCGGGCAGAAGCTTAAGCTGGATATGGAGATCCTCAGGCCCTGCATGAAGGTGGCATTCCCCAATGCCCTTCAGCGCTTTGGAACATCTCTCGGCTTTGTTGCTTTTGCTGCAATGATCAACTCCCTTGGCGAGGTTTCAACAGCGGCCCACACGATTGCCAACACAGTAGAGTCGGCCTTCTATATCCCGGGTTATGGTATGCAGACAGCGGCAGCCACACTTGCGGGAAATGCAATGGGAGCAGGGGATAAACAGCGTATGGAAGATATTGCAAGACTGATCCTCTTTATAGAAGTGCTGCTTATGATCGCCTCGGGAGGTCTTCTGTTTGCATTTGCTCCTGCAATGATGGGTATGTTCTCAAGTAACCCCGAGGTTATTGCCTTGGGTGCTGTTGTGCTGAGGATGGTAGCGGTTTCCGAGCCTTTCTATGGAGTATCTATTATCATCGAAGGCATGATGCTTGGTGTAGGCAACACGGTTACGCCGTTTATTTATAATATCCTTGGAATGTGGGGCATCCGCATCGTGGGAACCTTCATTACAACTCAGCTTATGAGCATGAGCCTTGTTGCAGCATGGGCATGCATGATAATGCATAATCTGTTCCTGTTCATTGTTTATGCAATACATTATATGAAGGTCACATGGAACCCCCTAAACAAGAAAAAGAGCACCGCAAAAGCATAAATTAATTAATATTTCTTGCAAATTGCGCGATTCTATTGTATATTTTAGTTAAATAACAAAGCAGGAGGATAAAGTTATGGGAAAGTTTGTAATTCGTACGGTAAACAGCGGTATTAAGTTCGATCTTAAGGCAACAAACGGCCAGGTCATCGCCACATCGGAAGTATACACAACAATGGCTGCCTGCAAAAATGGCGTAGCAAGTGTCCAGAAGAATGCACCTGAAGCTGCAGTAGAAAACCAGACAGTAGAGGGATATGCGGCAGAGCGCCATCCCAAGTTTGAAGTATATGCCGATAAGGGCGGCGAGTTCCGTTTCCGTCTCAAGGCAACAAACGGCCAGATCATTGCTACATCGGAAGGCTATACAACATTGGCTAACTGCCTTAACGGTGTCGAGTCGGTCAAGAAGAACTCTGTTGATGCAGAGATCGTAGAGGAATAATTTCACAGGTATTCGAAGGGCTCCGGTCAGAACCGGAGCCCTTTTTGTGTATGAAAAGATGAAAAAACTAAAAAATGGAAAAGGAAGTCTGAAAAACCGAGAAAAAACATTGTTTAATATGCAAGAAATTATTGATATATCTTTCACAAAAAGCTTCAAACAGTATGACAAAGATGTAACGAAGATGTATAATACATCTATTACAGAATTGGCATTTATTTGCTGAATCTATAAAAGAAAAAGGTTAGAGAAATTGGAGGAGATTTCAATGCTGGAGAAGTCGTTTTACGACAAGACCGATGAGATCATTGCAGTTCACGGCGAGAAAGCCTCTTCGCTTATTCCCATTATGCAGGATATTCAGGCAGAATACCGTTATCTTCCGCCTGAGCTTCTTGTATATATTGCGAAAAAGCTGGGTATCAACGAGGCAAAAGCCTATGGCGTCGCCACTTTTTATGAGAACTTTTCCTTCGATCCCAAGGGAAAGTATATCATCAAGGTCTGCGACGGAACGGCCTGTCATGTAAGAAAATCAACCGCTATCCTCGATAGGATATATTCTGATCTTGGGCTTTCGAAGGAGAAGAACACCACTGACGACATGCTGTTTACGGTAGAAACAGTTTCGTGTCTTGGCGCGTGCGGTCTTGCTCCGGTCATGATGGTCAATGATACGGTATATCCTTCCATGACACCTGATGCAGCCACCGAGCTGCTCAAAAAGCTGAGAGAGGAGGCATAATATGCAGAGAATACAGAGCCATGCCGAGCTTGATTTTGTCAAGGGCAATGCCCTTGAGGCGATCAGAAACAGCAAATGCAGGATCCTTATCTGTGCGGGAACAGGATGTCTTGCCGGCGGAAGCGGCAAGATCTATGAAGAGATGTGCCGCCTTATTGCCGGTTCGCCCGATACCGAGGTACTGTTTGGGCCTGAGATAGCTCATGGAAAGGAAACCGAGGATCATGTCAGAAAGAGCGGATGCCACGGATTCTGCGAAATGGGTCCTCTTATGAGGATCGAGCCTATGGGCATACTTTACACAAAGGTCAAGCTCGAAGACTGCGAAGAAATTTTTGAGAAAACCATAAAGAAGGGCGAGGTCATAAGCCGCCTTCTTTACAAACAGAACGGTGTTGAGTATCAGAAACAGGAAGAGATTCCTTTCTATGAGAAGCAGACACGCCTTGTTCTTGAAAACTGCGGCCACATCGATGCCGAGCATATCGAAGAGGCTATTGCCCATGACGCATATCAGGGCATCGCAAAGGCGCTTTTCACAATGACTCCTGATGAGGTTATAAAGGTTATCACCGATTCCAACCTGCGCGGACGCGGCGGCGGCGGTTTCCCCGCCGGACGCAAGTGGAGCCAGGTGGCAAGGCAGAAAGAGCCTGTCCGTTACATAGTCTGTAACGGTGACGAGGGCGACCCCGGCGCATTCATGGATCGCTCCATTATGGAAGGTGACCCTCACAAGATGATCGAGGGCATGATGATCGCAGCCTACGCAGTAGGTGCTCAGGAGGGCTATATATATGTCCGTGCCGAATATCCGCTTGCGATCAACCGTCTGAAGACCGCTATCGCACAGGCAGAGGAGAGAGGCCTTTTGGGAGATAATATCTTTGGCACAGACTTCAGCTTCCATCTGCACATCAATCGCGGTGCCGGTGCATTTGTATGCGGCGAGGGTTCTGCACTTACCGCATCTATCGAGGGCAAACGAGGCATGCCTCGTGTAAAACCTCCCCGCACAGTCGAACAGGGACTCTGGGAGAAGCCTACAGTCCTCAATAATGTTGAGACATTTGCCAATGTTCCTATGATCATCAATCGCGGTGTTGAATGGTACCGCAGTATAGGCCCCGAAACCAGTCCCGGCACAAAGGCCTTTGCACTCACCGGTACAGTAAACAACACAGGCCTTATTGAGGTACCTATGGGTACAACTCTGCGAGAGGTCATCTTTGACATCGGCGGCGGCATCAAGGGTGACGGAAAGTTCAAGGCGGTTCAGATAGGCGGCCCTTCCGGCGGATGTCTTACCGAACAGCATCTTGATGTAAAGCTGGACTTTGATTCGCTTAAAAAGCTGGGTGCCATGATCGGTTCGGGCGGACTTGTTGTAATGGATGACAAGACCTGCATGGTAGAGGTTGCAAGGTTCTTCATGAACTTTACCCAGAATGAGAGCTGCGGAAAATGCGTACCCTGCAGAGAGGGAACCAAGCGCATGCTTGAGATACTCGAGCGCATAGTATCCGGCAGAGGAAAGCCTGAGGATCTGGGTATGCTTGAGGAACTGGCCCAGATGATCACCGAAACCGCCCTTTGCGGCCTCGGTAAGAGTGCGGCACAGCCCGTTATGAGCACACTTAAGCTTTTCAGAGATGAATATGAGGCCCATGTAAATGAGCATAGATGTCCCGCACATGCCTGCACAGCTATGCGACGCTTCGTCATTGATCCCGAAAAGTGCAAAGGCTGTTCCAAGTGCGCACGCGGATGTCCGGTAGGCGCTATAAGCGGTCAGCTTAAGTCGCCTTTCAGCATCGATCCTCAGAAATGCATCAAGTGCGGTGCCTGCGAGAGCTCCTGTCCCTTCGGTGCTATACATACAGAGTGGTAATGGGAGGTAAGAAGCATGAGTTACATGATGATAAACAATAAAAGGGTCGAGTTTACCGATGAGAAGAATGTTCTTGCGGTAATTCGCAAGGCCGGTATCGATATTCCCACATTCTGCTATCATTCTGAGCTTTCGACCTTCGGCGCATGCCGTATGTGCGTAGTTGAGGATGACAAGGGCAAGATTTTCACATCCTGCACCGAGCCTCCCTGCGATGGCATGGTGATTTATACAAACACAGCCAAGCTTCAGCATCATCGAAAGATGATAATCGAGCTGATGCTGGCATCCCATTGCCGCGACTGCACCACCTGCTTTGTAAGCGGCGACTGCACGCTTCAGAAGCTGGCGCTTCGACTTGGCATCAGAAATGTCAGATTTGAAGACACTCGCAAAGAGATGCCCATCGACTTCAGCTCCGACAATATCGTGCTCGACCCCAATAAGTGCATCCTCTGCGGCGACTGTGTCCGTACCTGTGATGAGATCCAGGGCCTGGGCATCCTTGATTTTGCCCACAGAGGCTCTAATGTAATAGTTGCGCCGGCCTTTGGCAAGAAGCTCAGCGAGACCGACTGTGTCGGCTGCGGTCAGTGCCGCATCGTATGTCCCACCGGTGCTATTACGGTCAAGCAGGACATGGATAAGGTATGGGATGCGATATCCGACCCCACAAAGAAGGTCGTTGTTCAGATCGCTCCCGCAGTCCGTGTTGCCATTGGCGACAAGTTTGGCATTCCCAAAGGTGAGA
>JAFQVZ010000081.1 GCA_017407765.1 Clostridia bacterium
GCCAGCTCGTTGAGGGCTTCGGTTTTTATGTCGCTGGTCTTGCAGCTGATAAACAGCGGAACCACACCGCGAGCCGCCACAACATCGATCTCGTTGGAAACACTGCCATGGCCCAGAACGTCATCCCAGCGCACAACTGCACTGCGTATGACATCTCCGAAGATCCCGGCGTCGATGCAGGCTTTATAAGAATACAGCTCCAGAACGCTTCCTACATCCCTCAGCCATGCCCTTACATTGGCATCACGGAACTTAAACGAAACCGACTCTCCCGTAACGATCTTAAGATCTCTGATAAATCCGATATCTTCAAACGCCCTGAGTGCCTCTTCGTTGGCCGAAGTCCTCGAGCCGCGGTCACCCTTCACCGTGTATTTTCCGCGAACCGACAAAGACGGCTTCCTGCCATATTCGGAGGGAGATATTTTCTGTATATAGGAAATTATTTTTATCCAGTTGCGGCGAAAACGAAGGAAGCATTTAAAAAACGGATCATAATCTTCCATGTATTTCGAGAGTATCCTGTTGTCCACTCGGCCCGAAAGCAGAGTGCCTCCGGCCATCAGGAAAAACTCTTCCACAGAATATGAAAGTGTGCAGTCAAGATTGTCGGCAAAGGGCGCTCCGCTGATGTTGTAAAAGCGGTTGTTTTTGCGCGAGTAGGTAAACGCCGGTGCCCCCGTCTGAGAAGCAAACATACCGGCCGCAAACAGCGCCGCATCACTTCCGCCGGTGACGTCGAGGGCACAGTCGGGATATTTCTCACAGATAGACAGCAGCTGCTTCAGGATCCGGTCTGCCTTAAAGAGGCTGGATTCCATAAAGGTCAGCTCGGGCTCCCATCCGCGGCGGCGGAAAAATGCCCTGAGCTTATCCTGCCTGCCGCGATCCTGAACTATCCCGGAGGGGCAGAGATATATGATGCGTTCCGGCCTGAACATATCGGGAGCCAGAATGTTTTCAATAGAGCGCTCGTCATAAAGCTCGATTAATGTATTCACGGTCTTTCCGCCTTTCATTTTTTGTTTTATTATACGGCGATCTTCTGTTGTTTTCAATGCATTTCCATATTGGGTTTCCCGAATTGGAAACAGCCCGAAGTGCTTATATAGCGTTGTTTTAATAACACGGATATTGCATAGAAAATTTCAATTTTTCATTTCGGCATATTGATTATCCAAAAATGTTGGTGTAAAATGCGAGTAGTTATGTATCTAACTAAATATGATAACGAAAAGAGGAAAATACCATGCATATGAACAAAGTCGAGTACGTACTTCAGCTTACCGGCAGCCAGCTGTTTGACATCGTAATGTACAACACAGCCAAGAAGCTGTGCAGCGACTTCCCCGGCCTGCAGTGCGATTATAACGATAAGACCAGCATCCGCATCCATGGCGAACTGAACGATTTCTGGTATGAAAAGTATCAGGAAGCTATGTTCGGTAAGAAGGCAGAATAATCAGCCGTATCATCTGCTGTTTTCTTAAAATATGAATCAATCCGCCGATTCTGATTTTATACAGAACCGGCGGATTTTATTGTATAATCACAACCTTTAGTGATATTCTGTACTGTACACAGAGCGATATATTTTGCTGCGGCAAAATGTGATATTTAAAGCTAAAGCTTTAAGCGATATTATATTCGCCGCCAAAACTTGCGAAGCAAATATCACTTGGCGCAGACAAATATCACTGCAAAGCAATATAACTCGCCGTAAGGCGAATATAACTGAAAACGGCGGATCCCTATTGGGATCTGCCGTTTTCTGGTACGCCCGATGGGATTCGAACCCACGACCTTCAGAGTCGGAGTCTGACACTCTATCCAGCTGAGCTACGGACGCATATTCAGTTATTTATACCGATCTTATTTCGAAATCCGCACTCTGTGGCAGACTCCGACTTTTCGCCGCCTTTGCGGCGATGATGCCTGCTCTGCAGGCTGACCTATCATTTATTATGGGCTCCCGCGAAACCCCGTTTCGTGGGACCCTGATGACACTCTATCCAGCTGAGCTACTGACGCATATTCAGTTATTTATACCGACGCATATATCATAATTTTAGTATGATCATGCCGCAAAAAAGGTCGAAACACTTCAAAAGTTCCGCCTATTAACGGCTTTGGTTATTATAACATGACATTTTATTCTTGTAAATGACAAATCAGTTGATATAATAAGTGTATAAGACAAGATATTCTATAAAAGAGGTGGCTTATGTCGCGAGCTTTCAGAAGCGCCCCCATGGGCTTTAACAAAAAAGACGTAGTAACATATATAGAAGAGTTGGTAAATGAAAAAGACGGTATCATCAGCCAGCTCAAAGAAGAAAACGAAGCTTTCTCGTCGAAGAATGAGGAGCTTGAATCACGCTGCAGTATGCTGACCGACGAGCGCCGCTTCGCCTTTGTCCAGATCGACCAGTACAAGAGCAGATTTGCCGAAGCCGAGGCAAAGCTGGCCGAAATACAGCATAAGCTCGAGCAGGCCGAGACCGAAGCGGCAGCCATACGCGAGGAAAAGATACTTGCCGAGGCCGAAAGCACAAAAAATCTGGCCGAATGCGAGATGATCCGCAAATATTCCGAGCAGCTCAAGGCTCAGAAGGAAGAACTTGAATCCAAAAATGCCGAGCTTGAGGCTAAAACCGCAGAACTCGAAGCAAAATCCGCAGAGCTCGACGAAAAATGTTCGGCTCTTGAAAATGAAAAAGCTGAACTCGGCGAAAGCATCGAGGCCATGGCTCAGCAGTATTCACTGCTGGAAGAGGCAAAAAATGATGCCGAGAAACGAGTTTCCGATCTTGAGGAGCTCAGAGTCTCGCTCGAAGCCAAAGCAAACAGCCTCGAGCATGATCTTGCCGAAACAGAAGGCAAAATAAGTGCTTTTGACGAGCATATCGGCGAGCTTGAAGCCGAGCGCGACAGCCTTAAGGCAGCTAATCTGAGGATACTGAAGCTGAACAGCGAGCTTGAAAAGAAGCTTGCCGAGGCTCCCACAGCTGCCCCCGCACCTGCAACGACCGAAAGCACCGAAAAAGCCAAGCTTCCCACCGGCTCGCAGGAGCTGCTGGCTCTTTTCAAGAGCCGAGTTGACGATATGTCGGCCGAGCTTTCTTCCCTCGCTCAGGCCATTCTCGATGCCGAAAAGCGCGAGGACAGCGGCGCTATTGCCGATGAAGACATCGACTTCCTCGAGCAGGTGTCGTGGGATGCGGCGGTCAGAGAGCTCTATCCCGAAAGGGAATCCCGCGGAGTGAGATTCGAAGACATTTCCCTCGACGAAGCGCCTGAGGTCCAGGAGGAGGATGACTCGGTCGTGGAGGATGACGGCATTCCCGAGACTCATATCGAGCTCAAGGGATATCCCCTTTCCGAAAAGCCTGCCTCAGTGCCTGCACGCCGCCCGGGCGGCCTTCGCGATATGCTTGACAAGCTTATAAGCATCGGCGAAAGACTTATGTGATAAAACTTCAAAGCTCCCTTCGGGGAGCTTTTGTTGTACTCTTTTCTGTTTTATGATAAAATGATAATAAGATAAACAAACGAAAGGAGTGCAGTTATGACTAATTCAAAACTTTGTATCTTCTGCAGCGAGAAGCCTTCTTACTTTCAAAGCGACCCATTTGCTCATCATGCGGCACCCCTCTTACTTTTGAACGCAAACTTACACTCGATAGTTCTCCAAGCACAAAATGGGGTTCTGTGTATGAAATAATTCCTGCTAATTGCCCCAACTGCCATAAAGTTGAGTTCTATTCTACTTCAATACTTGAGGACAAATACATCGAGCATTTATATAACAAAGATTATAACGAATCCTATTAACGAAAGGAGCTTATGGCATGGCTAACGAAAAGATATGTATCTTCTGCGGTGAATCACCCTCCTTCTTCCAGCGTGATTCCATAAAGATCGCAGGTGACAGCTTCACCTGCTGCAAAACCTGCTATGAAAACCTCTCCGGCCTCGATGAGATCGAAATATGCCGCGAATCGATGCGCCTGGGCCTTGTTCCCGACCGAACCAAGGTCGAAAACTATATAGAAGAGCTTATCAGAAAACGCCGCGAGCGCGAGGAGTTCGTTGCCACCGCCGAGGCCAAAAGACCCCGCTGCCCGATGTGCGGTGCGCCCCTCACCTTCGGATACACCCAGACCCTCGATGCATCACCTATGGTCGACGGTTTCCTGTCGTCTACCTTCGACGTTCTGCCCATGTACTGCCCCAAGTGCCGTAAGATAGAACTCTTTGCTCCCGACCTCATAGAGATCGACAGGCATATGGCCTATCTCTATAACAAAGACAACGCTTGACGGCATTATATCTCCGTGATAAAATTATACCATGATATGATTTTACACTACCGAAAGGAGCTACTTACAATGGCTAAACTTCACATCGGCGAAATGCTTCCCGATTTCGCTTTTTCGACAGCAAACGGAAAGAACATGACAGTTGCTAAGGATGTCATCGGTAAAAAGACTGTTTTCTGGGTCATCCGCTATATCGGCTGCACCATCTGCCGCTATGACGTACATATGCTGGCTCAGCTCTATCCCCAGTTTGAGGCAAAGGACACCGAGGTCCTCGTCGTAATGCAGAGCGACCCCGCCATTGTACGCGAAGAGCTTAAAGAGGCAAATATCCCCTTCGAGATCGTCTGCGACCCCGAAATGAAGATCTATAAGCAGTTCGAGATCCCCTGCGCTGCCGACAAGGCCGAGCTGGGCGGCAAAGACCCCGCACTGCTCCAGCGCCTGCAGGTAAAGTCGGCCGCTGCCAAGGAATGCGGCTTTGTTCACGGCGCTTATGAGGGCGACGAGATGCAGCTGCCTGCCGTATGGGTCGTCGAAAAGGACGGCAAGCTCTCTTATGTAAAATATGGCGAAGCAGTTGCCGATATCCCCACCCCCGCCGAGCTGCTGGAGACACTCTGATACAAGATGACCAACTGCGAGCTTATCGAGTACGCACTCTCGGAGGGATTTGAAAATGTCAGGCTCATAGCAGCTGACGACATACCCTTTGATTTTTCTTTCCGCCCCTACTGCGAGGCCAATATATGCGGCAATTACGGCACCAACTATTCGTGTCCTCCCGACTGCGGCGAGCCCGAGGCGATGAAAAATGCCGTCATGAAATATGGCCGTGCGCTGGTCATGCAGACGGTGTGGGACATCCCCGACTGGCGCGATGAGAAGGCTGTAAAAGAGGCCAAGGCGTTTCACAACAATGCCGCCCTCCGCCTTGCCGACCGCCTGAAGAACGAGGGAATGCCCGGGCTTGTCATCGGATGCAGCGGTTGTTCTCTTTGCGAGAGCTGCGCCATCAGAGAAGGTCAGCCCTGCCGCTATCCCGAAAGACGTTTTTCCTGTATGTCGGCCTATTGTATACATGTAAGCCGCCTGTGCGAGAGCTGCGGATTGGAATATAACTGCGGCGAAGGAAAGATCGCCTTCTTTGGAATGTATTTATTTGATTAATAAAAACATAGCCTTTCGGTGATGTTATTAAGTTAAGGTTATCCGCGAACTCGAAAAAGTACCCACCTCATTTCAAAGAGGTGGGTACTTTTATAGCATATGATGCTATGTTTGATCCAAAATGAACTTTCGGTAGCCTCACTAATCTCCAAACTTTGTCCGATAAGTTATTGAAATTGACTCCAAATTGTAGTATGATTATTCATACCAATCATACATCTAAAATAGAGGTGAGTAATTATGAATATACATGACGGAAAATATGCTTGGATGGTCAAAATCGGTGAAAAAGGACAGTTTGTTATTCCCAAAGAAGCAAGAGAAATATTTGGACTGCAACCGGGAGATGAGATTTTAGTTCTCGGCGATAAAGAAAGAGGAATTGCAATTCTCCCAAGAGAAAAACAACAAGATGCTATAAAACAGATTTTTAATAGTGTCGAGGAATGAACATAGGTGAAGTGACATGAGTAAAATTGTCTTTTTTTGTATTCCTGCCCACGGACATACAAACCCCACCTTGGGTGTTGTCAAAGAGTTGGTTTCTCGCGGACATCAGGTTTGGTACTATTCATATAATATGATGCGTGAAAAAATCGAGTGCGCAGGAGCAACATTTATTTCCTGTGACGATTATGACATGGAGCAGAAGCTCAGTGCGAAAGATTCTGTCCGTATAGGAAAAGACCTTGCATTCTCCACCAAAATATTGGTAGATACCACATTGGCTTTGGATGACAAGGTTTGCAAAGAGATCACGAAGCTTAAGCCTGACTGCATTGTTGCAGATTCTATGGCACTATGGGGAAAAGCGGTTGCACGTAAACTCGGTATTCCCTTTGTTTCTTCAACAACAACCTTTGCCTTTAATCAGCACTCGGCAAAGATTATGAAACAAAGCATCAAAGATATGGTTAAAATGCTTTTTTCAATGACTAAAACCACAAAGCAAGTAAAGCGGTTACAGAACAAAGGTTATCCTGTCAAAAATATTCTTGATATTATCGGTAATGACGACAATACTCACACGATTGTCTATACATCACCTGAGTTTCAACCCTGTTCAGATACTTTCTCCGACAAGTACGCTTTCGTCGGGCCTTCTATCCGACCCGCTACCGAGAAAATAGAAAAAAAGAGAGATAAACTGATTTATATATCCATGGGAACAGTCAACAATGACATGATGCCTTTTTACAAAAAGTGCTTGTCTGCTTTTACGGATACTGATTATCAGCTTATCATGTCTGTTGGTCATCAGGTACCTCTTGAAGATTTTGGAGAACAACCAGAAAACGTATCGGTATTCTCACATGTTGATCAAATAGCGGTTCTCCAACAGGCGGATGTTTTTGTATCGCACTGTGGAATGAACAGCGTCAGCGAAAGTCTATATTTTGGAGTTCCTCTTATCATGGTGCCTCAAACATCTGAACAAATCGGGATTTCTGAACGCGTAAAGCAACTTGGCGCCGGCATAAAGCTTGACCAAACAGATGCGCCGTCCATCCTGGAGGCAGTAAACAGAATATTTATAGATAGCACCTATCAAGACAATGCAAACTTGATTTCCGAGAGCTTTAGGCGTTGTTCCGGCGCAAAAGGTGCTGCTGATAAAATTCTGCAAGTAAGTGGAAGTTCTGTTTAAAAGTTAGCTAAAAGCATACTCAGGCACAACACAGTCGTTAAGGAGCAGAATAGTTATTTCTTACTCCTTAACGACTATATTTTAGCTTAATGACATTAAGCCTCACGGGGCTCTGTTTTTCTTTTACTATTTGCTGTATAATGAAAGCATGAAGCAAAAAGGAGGTATTCCGTATGAAGATAGGAGCCATAACCGTAGGACAGTCGCCGAGAGTCGATGTAACCAAGGATATCCTGCCCCTGTGGGGCGACAGGATCGAGCTCATTGAAGCCGGAGCTCTTGATAAGATGACCTATGAAGAAATACTGGCTCTCGCCCCTCAGGAAGGCGACCATGTGCTGGTGTCACGCCTCCGCGACGGACGGGAGGTCACCTTTGCCGAACGCCTCATCGTTCCCAACCTCCAGCAGTGCATCGACGACCTGGAAAAGCAGGGCGTCGAGCTCATTGTGTTCTTCTGCACCGGCGAATTCCCCTACCAGTTCCGCCACAATGTGCCCATAATCTATCCCAGCGACATTATGCTCAGAGTCATGCCTGCCCTTTGCGGCACCGACCCTATAATTGTCGTCACTCCATCAAAGCTCCAGCTGCCCCAGTTCAAAGCCAAGTGGGAACGCCATGTATCAAAGGCCTCCATACTCTATGGCTCGCCCTATGGCGCAGCCTCTGAGCTCGACAGAGTCTGCGAAGAGATAAAGGGTCTTTCGGGAAAC
>JAFQVZ010000082.1 GCA_017407765.1 Clostridia bacterium
GCGTCTGGCAAACAGGGCGCGCTTTTCAGGGTTCTGGGCAAGGTCGATGATATAGGAAGCGAAGGTTTCATAATCTCCGGGATTGAAGATATATCCGTCCTCGCCGCTGTCGATCAGGTCACGCATGCCGCCGACATCGCTTGTGATAACGGCACAGCCCTCACGGATACCCTCGAGGATAGAGTAGGGGAAGGATTCCGAGATAGAACAAAGGACGTCGATGTCGCAGACCGAGAAGAAGGTCCTGACATCCTTGATCCAGCCCATAAAGGCAACGCTGCTGTCGATGCCCAGCTCGCGGGAAAGGGCGATAAGCTTGTCCATCTCTTCACCGTCGCCGCCGATGATAAGCTTGAGGTTGGGAACCGCCTTTTTGGCAATGGCGAAGGCTTTGAGCAGGGTCGAGATATCCTTAACGGGATTAAGACGTGCCGGGATGCCCAGAATGATGTCGCCCTCGTTATATTCAAGGCCGGCTTCGGCGAGATAGGCTTTTCGTTCGGCCTTTTCGATAGGATCGCTGAAGTCAAGGCCGTTATAGATGGTCATCATCTTGAGAGAAGAGAAGCCTCGCTCGACCAGCATACGGCGGAAGTTCTCGGATACTGTAGTATAGTAGTCGAAGAAGCGGAGCGCTGCCGAGTTGAACTTGCCGAAGGTGTTGTGCTTAAGGGCGCTGTGCATATAGTCCAGCTTATAGTCGCTGTGTACGGTTGTGACGATCGTAGAACCTGCAAAAATCTTACACAGGACTCCGGCAAGATTGGCCTTGGCACCGTGACAGTGGATGATATCGGGACGCTCTTTTCTGGCGTATTTGATAAGCCTCAGATAGTCCATCGGGACATTTTTTGAGAAGAAGGTTTTGGTTTTGATGCCCATTGCGGCGGCATCGTCGGGAAAATCGCCGTCGCGCAGGCTGACCAGGGTCAGGTCGCTTTTTTCTTTGAGGCGAGAGCACAGGGCAAGGATATGGGTTTTTGCGCCGCCCTTATCGCCGCCGCCTGCTATATGCATGAGTTTCATAGATATGTCTCCATTTCGACGCGGCTCAAATGGCCGCACTAATACAATTATAATTATACCCTTCGGCCGCCTGAGGGTCAATAAAAACAGCTCTTTTAATGGGAATTGAAGTGTGGTAGTATAGTATCAGACCAAAATACCATTTTATTCGATCGGAGGAATCATTATGGGATACAGGATAGGCCATGTCAGTGATATGCATTTGAACACAGCCGGGAATGAGGCTATTTCAAAAATGATCGCAGAGGCGGGCGGCGACCCTCTCGCCAGTTTCAGGCTGGCGCTGGAGGAGCTTTCAAAAGAGAAGCTCGATCTTCTGTTGATGACCGGCGACCTCTGCCACGAAGGAACTGTGGAGGAGTATAAGCTGCTGCGTTCCCTTTGTGATGAATACCTGCCCGGTGTGCCGGTCTTTGCGACCCTCGGCAACCATGATATGAGAAGAGAATACCGCGAGGGCTTTCTTGGCATCGAGAATGCGCCCGACACCCCTTACTGCGACACAATGATGTTAGGCGACATCCGCCTCATCGCTGTCGATTCGGCATGGGAGAAGCTGCTTTCGGGCAATATTGACGATGCTCAGTATGACTGGCTCGAGAAGGTTCTTGAAACACCCGCACCCGGCGGAAATATCCTTATGACCCATCATCCTTTCTGTCCCGAGCTGGAGAGCGGCGGAATGCCCATGAGTGACAGGCTCAGGAGCATTCTTAAGAACAACAACTTTATAGCCCTCTTTAACGGCCATGTCCACCGCAGCTGCACCGGTTTTGCGGCAGGTGTTCTGAGCATCACAGGTCAGTCGCTGGCATTTGATATCGAGATTCATCAGAAAACGGCGGTATACACCACACGCGGCGGATATAATATGTGCATTATCGACGATGAAGGCCAGTTCTTTATCGACAGCCGCATAGTGTCGCCCAAGGGCGCGATTTTCCAGAAAAAGAATATGTAAATGCAAAAACCACCGCCCTTGAGGGCGGTGGTTTTTATGTCTATCTTTTCTTATAAAGTGCAATTGCCATTGCCATACATCCCAAAGAGAGCAGGGACGAGGAAACTATGCCTTCGCCTGTATTCAATATATGATTTACTGTCCCGGCTGCAAAGCAGAGTGCTGCAAGTGCGAACATAATGCCGAGAATTGCGTTTCTGCTCATTTTATTCCCACCAGCAGATCCATAAGTCCGCAGGCCTTGTCAATATAGAGACCTGTTTTCTTTGCCTCGTTTTCGGTAAAACGAACCTCGCCGTTATCGCGTATATCGAAGCTGCGGACAAGGGCAAAGGGCACCGGCTCGCCCGTGTGGGTCATTATCGAGAGAGGAGTGGGGTGGTCGGGCATTACAAGGACCGACCAGTCTTCGCCGCATTCTCTGAGATACTTGAGGATGGGTGCTGCGACCTTTTCATCGATCTGTTCGATAGACCAGGCCTTTTCCTTTATCTCGTAGTGATGGCCGCACTCGTCGGGGGCCTCGATGTGGATATAAACAAGGTCATATCCGTTTTTTAGGGCATCTATTGCGGCACGACTCTTGGCGGAAAAATCGGTGTGGTAGGTTCCGGTGATGCCCGGGACTTTGATGACATCCATTCCGGCGCAGATGCCTATGCCCTGGATAAGGTCGACCGCCGAGATGACTGCCGAGCGCTTTACGCCGAATCTTTCGGCAAAAGGTGTCAGCGAGGGCTTTCGGCCCTCTCCCCAGAACCAGGCGCAGTTGGCGGGGTTGAGTCCGCGCTCAATGCGGCTCTTATTAATGGGATGGTCACGCAGCAGCTTGTATGAGCGCAGCATGAGGTCAAGCAGCAGATCGGAGTTCTGGCCTTTGGGCAGATAAACAGAGGTCCGCTGTCCCGAAATATCATGGGGAGGGGTCTGCTCGCCGCCTGTAAGGGCATTTCTGAGCACAAGACAATGGCGATAGCTGGTGCCGGTGTGGAACTCGACACCTTCGCTGCCCAGATTCTCGCTAAGGTATTTTATAAGCACATCGGCTTCTTCGGTGGTGATCTCGCCGCCCGAATAGTCGGCCATCACGGTTTCTTCATCATCGGGAAGCCCGGGCAGGGTGACAAGATTGCAGCGATAGGTCACATCGACATGTGCAAGATCGATCCCTATGCTTGCGGCTTCAAGGGGAGAACGCCCGGTGTGGTAGATGGCGGGATCATAGCCGAACACCGAGAGATTGGCTGTGTCGCTGCCGGGAGCCATGCCTTCGGGAACGGTGCGTGCCATGCCGAACATTCCGTGACGGGCAATAAGGTCCATGGCAGGGTGACAGGCTGCTTCGAGGGGAGTCAGGCCGCCCAGTTCAGGGACGGCATAATCGGCCATGCCGTCGCCAAGGATAACTACACTTTTCATATTGGCCTCCTATTCTGCCAGCCAGTTCTCAACAAAGTCTGCCATCTCATTTCTGCCGATAACTCCGGGGAAGGAGATCTCTGCATTTCTAAGGTCGGCAAGAGCCGAGGGCGGAACCTGAGCGATATATCGGCTGAGGCTGTCAAGCTGTTCGAATCCGTTTGCGGAAACCTTCTGCCCAAGGCACTTAAGCATCGAGCCTGCAAACTTAAAGGGCGATGCGGTGGAAAGAACGACGCTGACATTTTTATCAGCATTTGCCTCGCGGTGCTGCATAAGTGCCGAAAGGCCCACGGCAGTATGAGTATCGGCAGCATAGTCATAGTCATCGAATATCTGCCTTATTGTGTTGGATGTTGTTTCCTCATTGGAGCAGTAGCCAATAAATCCGGCTTCTTTGAGCTTTGAAAGCATATCTTCGGAGACTGTGTAGCAGCCGCTGTTTTTAAGCTGTTCCATAAGGTGGGAAACAGTCTCGGGATCGGAGAGCAGGCTCAGCATACGCTCGAGATTAGAGGATATGAGGATATCCATCGAGGGCGACATAGTCAGATGGAAGGGGCGGTTGCGGTCGTATGTGCCGGTGCGGATAAAATCGGTGAGAACATCGTTTTTGTTGGAGGCGCATATCAGCTTTCCAACAGGCAGGCCGCTGAGCTTGGCGAAATAGCCTGCGAGGATGTTGCCGAAGTTTCCGGTAGGCACGCAGAAATCAACAGCCTCGCCCGGTTTAATGGCATTTTTATTAAGAAGCTGCAGATATGCCGAATAGTAATAGACTATCTGCGGCGCCAGCCTGCCCCAGTTGATGGAATTGGCGCTGGAGAGAACCACATTGTGCTCAAGCAGCCTTTTGGAAAGAGCAGAGTCGGAAAATATCGCCTTGACGCCGCTCTGGGCATCATCAAAGTTGCCCTTTACAGCAGTCACCATGACATTATCGCCCTTCTGAGTGACCATCTGAAGGCGCTGGATGTCGGAAACTCCGCCATCGGGATAGAAAACACATATCTTTGTGCCGGGAACATCCGCGAAGCCTTCGAGCGCGGCTTTGCCGGTGTCGCCGCTGGTGGCGACAAGAATGGCAACGGTGTGGCTGCTGCCGCATTTTTTCACCGAGGCCGACATAAGATATGGCAGGAGCTGCAGCGCAAAGTCTTTGAATGCGCAGGTGGGGCCATGGAAAAGCTCGAGCACATGGGTATCGTTATCAAGCGTGTGAATAGGCGCGACAAGAGGGCTGCCAAAAGAGGAATAGGCCTTGCGGCAATATTCCAGCAGCTCTTCTTCGGTAAATCCGGGAAGGAAGGGAAGAATGACCCTGGCTGCCAGCTCGGGATACGGCAGCTCCTTCATGTTCTCGATTTCGGCAAGAGAAAAATGAGGGATCGAGTCGGGTATATAAAGTCCGCCGTCGGGCGCAAGGCCTTTCATAATGGCTTCGGCAGCCGTTGCGGTGAGGGCGCTGTTTCTTGTGCTTACAAAACGCATATCGGATATCTCCTTTTATTTGTTTTTGTAATATAAGTATAACACCCGTCCGACATTGCTGTAAACATAAAAAGAAAACCGGAAGGCCAGTTAAGGCCTCCCGGTCGGAGTTTCTGATATGATGTTTCAAGCTTTAAAATTAGAGCTTGGAAACGATCTCCTGTGTATCCATAGCGATGACGAGCTCTTCGTTTGTGGGGATGACGAAGACCTTAGCCTTGGAACCCGCGCCTGTGATATCAACTGTGCCGCGAACTGCGTTCTTGGCAGCGTCGATCTCAACGCCCATGTACTCGAGGCCGGAAGCGATCTTAGCGCGCATCTCGGGAGAGTTCTCGCCGAGGCCGGCTGTGAAGACGATAGCGTCTACGCCGCCGAGAGCAGCAGCATAGGAGCCGATGTACTTCTTGACGCTGTAAGCGAAGACGTCCAGAGCCAGCTGAGCTCTCTCGTTGCCTTCTGCAGCAGCATTGTCGAGGTCACGGAAGTCGGAGGAAACACCGGACAGACCCATAACGCCGGACTTCTTGTTCAGCATGTTGAGGACCTGAGAAGGTGTCATGCCTTCGTTGTTAGCGATGACTTCAACGATAGCGGGGTCGATGGAACCCGAACGTGTGCCCATGGGAACGCCTTCCAGAGGTGTCAGGCCCATGGATGTGTCGAAGCACTTGCCGTCCTTAACAGCGGCCATCGAAGAGCCGTTGCCGAGGTGGCATGTGATGATCTTTGTGCCTTCAGCACCGCCGAGCAGCTCAGCAGCCTGAGCCGATACGTAACGGTGGGATGTGCCGTGGAAGCCGTAGCGGCGGATGCCGTACTTCTCATACATCTCATAGGGGATAGCATACATGTAGGAGCTCTTGGGCATGGACTGGTGGAAAGCTGTGTCGAATACAGCTACCTGGGGAACGCCGGGCATGACCTTAGCGCAAGCTTCGATACCCATCAGGTTTGCGGGGTTGTGCAGGGGGCCGAGGGGGATGCACTCCTTGATAGCCTCGATAACGGGCTCGTTGATGAGAACCGACTCAGAGAACTTCTGGCCGCCGTGCAGTACGCGGTGACCGACAGCGTCGATCTCCTTCATGCTGGCGATAACGCCGTTCTTCTCGTCTACGAGAGCGTTCAGAACTGCCTCGATAGCTTCGGCATGTGTGGGCATAGCAACGTCGATTGCGTTGATAGCTTCCTTGCCTTCTACCTGGGGCTTGTAAGTGAACTTGCCGTCAAGACCGATTCTCTCGCAGAGACCCTTAGCCTTGATGTCCTTTGTTGTCATGTCGAACAGCTGATACTTGAGCGAAGAGCTGCCGGCGTTGATAACGAGAATATTCATTTCAAACACACTCCTAAATATTATTGATTTAAAATTTGCTTTCATTTATAATGACCATAGCAAAATAATTCTACAACATAATTTGCGTGTTGACAACAGTGTTTTGGAGAAAAAATGAAAATTTGCGGTATAGTTACGGAATATAATCCTTTTCATAAAGGACATTTGTACCAGATCGGGAAAACAAGGGAGATATTGGGCGAAGATACGGCTATTGTCTGCTGTATGTCGGGCGATTTTGTGCAGAGAGGCGAGGCTGCCCTTCTGAACAAGAATCTGCGCGCCGAGATGGCGGTCAGAGGAGGGGCCGATCTTGTGCTTTCGCTTCCTCTTAGGTGGAGCCTTTCGTCGGCGCAGGGATTTGCCGACGGAGCCATCCATATCCTCAATATGGCGGGGGTCGATCATGTTTCTTTCGGAGCAGAGGATGCCAATATCGGTCAGCTGACCGAGCTGGCCGGGCTGATCGCCGAAAAGAGCGTCATTGACGGCACCATTCAGAATATGGAAGAGGGCCTGCCCTTTGCTCTTGCGCGCGAGCGAGAGCTTTATAAGCGCATCAAAGAGCGTTCGGCCCTGATTTCAAAGCCGAACAATATCCTTGCCATCGAATATATCCGTGCTCTCAGGGAGCAGGGGGCGAAGGCTGTCCCGATTGCCGTGGGACGTCTTGGAGCCGAGCACGACGGCGAGGAGACATCGGAGGGCGTGGCATCGGCATCGCGCATAAGAGAGCTTATCCGAAGCGGAAGTTTTGATGAGGTCGAGGGATTCATGCCGGCAACCTCTTTTGAAATGATCTGCCGCGCCGAAGAGCAGGGCATCCTTATGGATGATCTCTACAGGCTCGACTGCGCCATGACAGCGGTGCTTTCGCGCATGACGGCCGAGGATATGGCAAAGCTGCCCGATGCTGCCGAAGGCCTTGAGAACCGCCTTGCCGAGGCGGTCAAAAAGGGCCGCACCTTCGGCGAGATATGCGATATCGCCAAGACCAAGCGATATGCTCATTCTCGCATAAGAAGAATGCTCTACTGCGCATTTCTCGGCATAGAAAAGCAGGAAAAGAGCCTGCCCGGTTTCTCACGAGTCCTTGCATTCAACGACCGCGGACGTGCTGTTCTCTCGCGTCTTGAGCAGCGCGAGGATTTTACCTTCATTACCAAGCCTGCATCGGCCAAGTATTTGAACGACAAAGATAAGGCCGAGTTCGAGCTTGAGGCGCGTGCTGCCGATATTTACGATATGGCGCTGCCTGCATTCACCGAGCTTAAAAAGGGCCGCGAATGGGTCCAGGGCGCCAAATATATAAGATGACAAAACTCCCTTCGGGGAGTTTTTCTTTTATACTGTTGACAACTGTTCTAAACTGTTATATACTGTTTGTGACGGAGGAGATCATATGACGATAATTATCAACAATTCCTCGCAGGTACCTATATACGAACAGATAAGCCGCAGGGTGAAGGAGCTTATTGCTTCGGGCGAGCTTATTGAAGGAGCGCCGCTGCCCTCGGTGCGTATGCTTGCAAAAGAACTTA
>JAFQVZ010000083.1 GCA_017407765.1 Clostridia bacterium
CCCTCTTCGAACTGGAGAGATGGCTCCCAACCGAGTTCGTTCTTGAGCTTGCTGCTGTCGATCGCATATCGTGCATCATGACCGAGGCGGTCTGTGACATAGGTGACAAGATGGTCCGAATGGCCTTCCGGATTGCCGAGCAGACGGTCAACAGTCCTGATGATCACTTTTATCAGATCGATATTGCGCCATTCATTAAACCCGCCGATATTATATGTCTCAGCGATTTTTCCATTATGGAATATCACATCGATAGCCCTTGCATGATCCTCAACATAAAGCCAGTCCCTCACATTCTCGCCACGGCCATATACAGGAAGAGGCTTTCCTTGTCTTATATTATTGATAAACAATGGAATCAGCTTCTCCGGAAACTGATAAGGGCCATAGTTATTCGAGCAGTTGGTCACGATTGTCGGCATGCCGTATGTGTCATGGTATGCACGCACGAAGTGGTCTGAAGAAGCCTTGGAAGCCGAATAAGGACTATGGGGATCGTATTTCGTATCCTCTGTGAAAAGTGTACCGTCGAATGCAAGGGCACCATAAACCTCGTCGGTTGAGATATGGTAGAAGCGGCACTGTACAAAAGATTCTTTCGCATTCGCTTCAGCGACTTCGTCGATTACTTCGCTTCGCTCAGAATGACAATGATCAGAAACTTCGAGATGACACATCTTATAACCCATAGGTTCCCAATAGAGCTTTGCAGCCTGAAGGAGGCTGAGGGTGCCCATTACGTTAGTGCGGGCAAAAGTGAACGGGTCCTTGATGGAACGGTCCACATGGCTTTCTGCAGCCAGATGAATGATACCGTCAACCTTCTCGTCCTGCATCAGCTTATAAAAGGCATCGAAGTCGCAGATGTCCATCTTGACAAACTTATAGTTCGGCTTATCCTCAACATCCTTGAGATTTGCAAGATTGCCGGCGTAGGTCAGTTTATCGAGATTGATGATCCTGTAATCAGGATATTTGTTCACAAACAGCCTGACCACATGGCTTCCGATAAAGCCGGCGCCACCTGTTATGACAATAGTACGCTTCATTTCACAAGATTCAAGAGATACTGTCCGTACTGATTCCTGACCATCGGCTGCGCAAGCTCTACAACCTTTTCAGCACTTATCCATCCATTGCGATAAGCAATCTCTTCAAGACATGCAATCTTAAGTCCCTGACGCTTCTCGATTACCTCAACAAAAGTCGAAGCTTCGGAAAGCGAGTCATGGGTGCCCGTATCAAGCCATGCGAAGCCTCGTCCAAGGTTCTGCACCTTGAGTCCACCATCCGCAAGAAAACGCTGATTTACAGTTGTTATCTCCAGTTCGCCACGAGCCGACGGAGTTATTGACTTGGCAACATCGACAACCTTGTTCGGATAGAAATAGAGGCCCACCACTGCATAATTGCTCTTTGGCTGAAGCGGCTTCTCCTCTATGCTCAGGCAATTCCCGGCCTCATCAAACTCAGCCACTCCATAACGCTCCGGATTATTCACCCAATAGCCGAAAATCGTAGCTTTGGCCTCATCCTCTGCAGCCCTCACGGCCTCCTTGAGCATAGGCACGAAACTGCTGCCATGAAAAATATTGTCTCCGAGCACAAGGCATGCACAATCATCACCGATAAACTCCTCCCCTATCAGAAAAGCCTGGGCCAGTCCGTCAGGAGACGGCTGCTCCGCGTATGAGAAGTTCACGCCATAGTCCGAGCCATCCCCGAGCAACCTCTGGAAACCCGGAAGATCATGCGGAGTCGATATGACAAGAATATCCCTGATTCCAGCCAGCATAAGCACCGAAATCGGATAATAAATCATAGGCTTGTCGAAAACAGGCAACATCTGCTTGCTGACACCTTTGGTAATCGGATAAAGACGTGTTCCCGAACCGCCCGCCAAAACAATTCCTTTCATAATCTATCCCCTGTCATAATGAGGCATGGCCTCCGGTATAACCATAGAAATTTCCACAAGGCCGGCTACCTTGCCATCTTCACGCCAGGCTGTCTGATAGATCATCTTCTTCAGCCCGCCCTTCGAGATGGTGTAGGCGTTGCTGCCGCCTGTCGCGA
>JAFQVZ010000084.1 GCA_017407765.1 Clostridia bacterium
CAGGGCCTCCAACCTGCGCGAGCTGTGCGGACTCACCGGCTGCACACAGGTGCATACCTCGGCAGGACAGCAAAGAATTATGGATATAAGCGAGAGTTTTTCGGATAAAGTAAGCTTCAATCCCGATAGGGCGCCCGCTGCCGGATATGGCAGAACGATGCGCGAGGCCGTGGAGCAGGTGATAAGGGAGGCACGAGCATGAGGGTACTTGCAATGGATGTAGGCGGCACCGCCGTAAAATCCGCCATCGTAGACGAAAACGGCACCATGTTTGAGTTTCGCGAGACTCCGACCGCGAAGGTAATATGGGAGGGTGTGGTCGAGATAGCCAATAGCTACAGCGGCTATGAGGCCATTGGTATAAGCACCGCAGGCATAGTCGACTATCGCCATGGCGTGGTTGTCTTCAGCAGCGCGGCCCTCGGATACACCGACAACGAGCCTCTGGCACGCGAGGTCAGCGAGGCGGTGGGAGTTCCTGTATTCGTCGAGAATGATGTCAATTGTGCCGCTATGGGCGAGTTTGCCTTCGGCGCGGGACGCGGGTGCAGCGACTTTGTTTGTGTCACCTATGGCACCAGCATAGGCGGTGCTGTGTTTATAAACGGCAGGCTCTATCGCGGAACACGCAACATGGCAGGCGAGATAGGGCATTTTGTGACCCATGCCTATGGCCGACCCTGCCCCTGCGGCAAGCAAGGATGCTATTCGGAATATGCCTCGGCCACTGCTCTGATCGAGAGGGCCAAGGTTATAAACCCCGGGTATTCCGACGGAAGGATCATCGCCGCATCGCTTGATAATCCTCTGCTGAGGCAGGCGGTGTGGGACTGGGCCGATGAGGTAGGTATCGGCCTTGCAACGGTCATACATATTTTCGACCCCAAAAAGGTCATCCTTGGCGGCGGCATCATGAATGATTCTATCTTCGTCGAGGTCATCAACGAGAGGCTTCCGCGCCACATCATGCCCTCTTATTCGCAGGTGGAGGTAGTGGCGGCCGAGACCGGAAACCGCGCGGGCATCCTTGGCGCCGCGGCGGTGGCTATCAACGGTATGAACGAATGATATATAAGAACGGATTTGTTTTCTGCGGCGGCAGGCTTGAAAGGCTTGATCTGGAGGTCAATGACGGCATTCTGACCCGCATAGCGCCGCATATTGAGGGCGAAGGCGAAGACTGCAGCGGAAAGTATATTCTGCCTCTTATGGCCGACATCCATACCCACGGCTGCCTTGGGATAGATTTCTGCGAGGCCGATAAGGGCGATATGGCCGCGATGGATGAATATTACTTATCCACAGGCGTTGGATATCACCTGCCCACCATCATCTCGTCGCCGAAGAAGGATTATAAGGGTATAGTTTCAGGGCTGAATGGCAGAAAGCTCCGACTTGAAGGGCCCTTTTTCGCACCGGTAAAAAAGGGCGCTCACGACGAAAAATGCCTTTGCCTGCCCGATATGGAGCTGATAGACAGCCTTGGCGGCAGCGTCGCCATGGTGGATATCGACCCCACGCTGCCCGGTGCCTTGGATATGATAGAACGCCTTGAAAAGAGGGGCATAAAAACATCGCTTGCCCACACCGGAGCCACATATACTCAGGCAATGGAGGCCTTTGACCGCGGATGCCGCCATGTAACACACCTTTTTAATGCCATGAATGGCATTCATCATAGAGAAAGCGGCCTTATAGGTGCGGCTTTTGACCGGAAAGATGTTGTCGTAGAGCTTATCTGTGACGGCTATCATATAGATCCGTCGGTCCTTAGAATGGCTTTCAGGCTGTTTGAAGGCAGAGTCGCCGTTATATCCGACAGCTATAAAACGATGGGTATCGAGCACAGCGGCTGTGCAAAGCTGCCCGATGGGACCATCGCCGGCGCAGTTAAGGGGGTAGGGCAGACCTGCATGAACCTTATTAAATGGGGAATAGAGCCCCTTGAGGCGATCAAAGCAGCCTGCGTCACTCCCTTTAAAGCTATGGGCATCGAGCCTTTTGAAATAAAAGAAGGCGAAAAAGCGGCCTTTGTGATAGCAGAAGGCTGCGGTGCCTTGAAGACGGTTATTGGAAATAACATTTATAAATAAATGGAGGAAGAGACTATGAACAAGATGATCAAGCTCATTAAGAATGCCGATATTTACGCTCCCGAGCACCTCGGCCTTAAGGATATCCTGATCTGCGGCAATAAGATCGCAAGGATCGACGACAGCATCGAGGGATACGACAACCTTCCCGATGTCGATATCTATGACGCAAGAGGAATGATCGTTGCTCCCGGCCTTATCGATATGCATGTTCATATCACAGGCGGCGGCGGTGAGCAGGGCCCCACATCCCGTGTTCCCGAGATCAACCTTTCCGAGCTGCTGCTCAACGGCGTAACCACCTGCGTCGGCCTGCTGGGCACCGACGGCACAACAAGAAGCCTTGAGAACCTGCTTTCCAAGTGTAAGGCTCTCAATGAAGAGGGTATGACCTGCTATATGCTGACAGGCGCTTATCAGTATCCTTCCCCCAATCTGATGGGCAACGTCATCCGCGACATCATGCTCATTGACGAGTGCATCGGCACAAAGATCGCCCTCAGCGACCACCGTGCCTCCAACCTCAGCTGCGACGAGCTTATCCGTGTGGCATCCGATACACGCATGGGCGGCCTGCTGTCGGGCAAGGCCGGCATGCTTTGTATGCACATGGGCGTCGGCAAGAATATGCTCAACGACGTATTCTATGCTATCGACCACACCGAGATCCCCATCAGCACATTCCTGCCCACACACATGGGCCGCAATATCCCCCTGGTCAGCCAGGGCATCAGACTGACCGAGATGGGCGGCAACATCGACATCACAGCCAGCGACCCTGCTATCTCCGATAAGGCTGCCAGCGACATGATCGCCTACGCCCTCCGCAACGGAGCAAGCGCCGACAGCATCACCATCTCGTCCGACGGCTGCGGAAGCCAGCCCAGATTTGACGAGAAGGGCGAGTGCATCGGCCTTGACTACACATCTCCCAAGGTCCTGCTCATCGAGCTCAAGAACTGTGTATTCAAGGAAGATATCCCTCTTGAAGTCGCACTTAAGTTCCTGACCAAGAACCCCGCAAGGATCATCGGCAAGGCCGGTGTAAAGGGCGAGGTAAAGATGGGTGCCGATGCCGACCTGGTCGTTCTCAACGAAAATCTCGATATCGTCCACGTAATGGCCAAGGGCGAGCACGCTGCTGACAACGGAAATGCCATTTTGAAGGGCAGATTCGAAAAATAAGCCCCTTTTTGCCCCACTTTTGGTCATATTTGTTGAGTTAAAAGCTTGCAATGGGGCAAAATTGATGGTATACTGACTTTGTAAGTTGTATGAATGTTTTGGAAAGAGTGAGGTTCGCCTCACTCTTTCTTATATGGAAAAATTGTTATATGTGAAAGGGGGAGGTTCCATGCAGACAAAGGAGCTCATCAGAAAAGTCCGTGAAAAGTGTCTGCCCCTGTGCGAGGCTGAAGGTCTCAATCTTTGGGATGTAACCTTTGAAAAAGAAGGCAGAAATTATGATCTCTCGGTCTTTATCGACCGTGAGGAGGGCGTTTTTGTTGAAGACTGCGAAAAGATCAGCCGCGCCCTTGATCCCTATCTCGATGAAAAGCAGTTCGACAGCCTTCCGCCGTATACACTGACCGTTTCGTCGGCCGGACTCGAACGCAGGATCGTCAGACCCGAGCATTTTGAATGGGCCATGGGCAAGATGATCGACGTATCCTTCTATAAGGCACGCGACGGCGTTATGGGAGTTTGCGGAGTGCTGGTAAGCAAGGACGACAATAAGCTTGTTTTGGAGACAGATGACAAAAACATGGAGCTTGACATGGCCGAGGTAGCGCTGGTCAAGCTGCACTTTGAAATATGAAGGAGAACACAGAAAATGAATATCGATATGATCAAGGCTCTCGAAGACCTGGAAAAGGAAAAGGGCATCAAGAAGGATTATATGCTCGACAGGATCTCGAAGGCGCTGGCTGCTGCTTTTAAGGCACACCGCAAGGCATCGGTCCAGAGCACAGCCATCGACAATCTCTTTGTCGATATCGACAGCACAACAGGTGCTATCAGCATGCACGCTGTAATGACAGTTGTCGAGCCCGGCCTGGTAGACAATGCCGCAAGCGAGATCGACCTGGAGGATGCAGTCGAGTATTCGCCCAACATCCAGGTAGGCGATCAGCTCAAGATCGAAGTCGAGGTTGCCGACTTCAGCCGTATCGCTGCTCAGACAGCTATGCAGGTAATCAAGCAGGGCATCCGCGAGGCAGAGCGCGGCATGGTAGTTGAGGAGTTCGCTTCCAAGGAGCACGACATCCTCACAGCAACAGTAAGCAAGGTCGACTCTCATCGTGCCATTATTGAGATCAACGGCAAGAGAGACAAGACAGAAACATCTCTCTCGGCTTCCGAGCAGATCCGCGGCGAAGTCCTCAGAGAGGGCGACAAGATCAAGGTCTATGTCGTTGAGGTCAGAAATGCAGGCAAGGGCCCCCAGATCGTTGTTTCCAGAACACATCCCGGCCTTGTAAAGAGGCTTTTTGAGCTTGAAGTTCCCGAGATCTATGACGGCACAGTTGTTATCCAGAGCATTGCAAGAGAGGCAGGCTCCAGAACAAAGATCGCCGTTTATTCCGACGACGAGAATGTCGATCCCATCGGCGCATGCGTTGGCCCCAAGGGCGGCCGTGTTTCGGCTGTTGTCGACGAGCTTAAGGGCGAGAAGATCGACATCATCAAGTATTCCGATGATCCCATCCAGTTCATCGCAGAGGCTCTTTCGCCCTCCGATGTAATCTCGGTACAGCTCCTCGAGGACGGCAAGAGCTGCGTAGTAGTCGTTCCCGACGATCAGCTTTCGCTGGCTATCGGCAAGGAAGGCCAGAATGCCCGCCTCGCTGCCAAGCTGACCGGCTTTAAGATCGACATCAAGCCCCAGTCCCAGGCTTGATCGGAGGCATCATGCCTAAAAAGATCCCTATCAGGCAGTGCGCAGCCTGCCGTGAAAAGAAAGAAAAGTTTGCTCTCGCCAGAGTGGTAAGAACTCCTTCGGGCGAGGTATTATACGATGCAAAAGGCAAGGTTTCGGGCCGCGGCGCATATATCTGCAAGGATATAAAGTGCCTCGAGAAGGCTGTAAAGAGCCGCGCGCTTTCGCGTGCTTTGGAATGCGATATTCCCGACGAGGCCTTTGCAGAGCTCAGAAGACAGTTTGAAGAGCAGGAGAAGGAGGCAGATGATGGACAGAACTGATATCCTTAACTTTCTCGGTTTCATGCGTAAGGGCGGTTTTATTGCCGCAGGCGCTGAAGAGACCGCTGAAAAGGCCCTTGTCGGCAAGGTAAAGCTGATCGTTCTTGCCGATGATGTTTCGGCAAACACAGCAAAATGGATGGCATCGGTAGCCGAGCAGAAGGAAGTTTCCGTCATCCGCCCCGGTTTCACCAAGGCAGAGATGGGCGGTGCCCTCGGCATCGGCGAATGCGCTGCACTTGCCGCATGCGACACCGGCCTTGCCATCACCCTCAGCAAAAAGCTGGAAATGCCCGAACTTACACAGCAGCTCGAGCTTAAGCTCGAGCGCGAAAAGCGCCGCAAGGCCAAGAAGCTGGCAGGTAAGAGTAAGGCAAATAACACAAGAAGGGGGAAATAACCTATGATGATCAAATATAAGCTGTCCGAAGTCGCAAAGGATTTCGGACTGTCCAATAAAGAGATCTCCGAGATCCTCGGCAAGTATCTCAAGGCTCCCAAGAGCAACGCACAGGCCCTCAGCGAGGAAGAACTGGACGTTGTTTTTGAAAGCCTGACACAGACCCACAAGGTATCCGACCTCAAGGCTGCTTTTGAAGCGGCAGCTTCTTCCAAGGCAAAGTCCGAGCCCAAGCAGCAGCCCAAGGCTGATGCAAAGCCCAGACAGGAAGGCGCAAAGCAGCAGCCCAGGCAGGAAGGCAAGAGACCTGAGGGCAGAAATAACGACAACAGACAGGGCAATAATAATGCCAGACCCCAGCAGCCCAAGCAGGGCGCAGGCAAGCCCCAGCATAAGCCCGAAACAAAGCCCGTTGAGGCAAAGCAGCCTTCTGAGCCCGCAGATAAGGGCCCCAAGGTCAGATATGTCGACACAAGAGGTTCTTCGGTAAACCTTGACAAGTATGACGAGCGTCTTGATACACTGGCTCCCGACAATGTAGATAAGATCCAGAACAACTCGGGCAAGCAGAAGATCAAGCAGAACTCGCAGAAGCGCTCGCAGTACGGCAACAACAAGCGCCGCCAGGAAGAGCAGGAGAAGATGCGCAAGCTGCAGGCTCAGCAGGAGCAGGCAAAGAAGGCTCCTCTCAAGGTAGAGATCCCCGAAGAGATCTCGGTAGGCGAGTTGGCTCTGCGTCTTAAGAAGACAGCGGCTGTTGTCATCAAGGAACTGATGAAGATGGGCATCATGGCTTCGGTTTCTCAGAACATCGACTTTGACACAGCATCCCTTATCGCTATGGAGCTGGGCGCCGAGGTTCAGAAGGAAGTTGTCGTCACCATCGAAGAGAAGCTGTTTGACGAACATGAGGATACAGCAGAGGATCTCGTTGAGAGAGCTCCTGTTGTTGTCGTAATGGGTCACGTTGACCACGGCAAGACATCGCTGCTCGACGCCATCAGAAATACACGCGTCACAGCAGGCGAGGCCGGCGGTATCACACAGCACATCGGTGCTTACAGAGTAAATATCAATGATAAGGATATCACATTCCTCGACACCCCCGGTCATGCCGCATTCACATCCATGCGTGCTCGCGGTGCCCAGGTAACCGATATCGCTATCCTCGTCGTCGCAGCTGACGACGGCATCATGCCTCAGACAGTCGAGGCTATCAACCACGCTAAGGCAGCCGGCGTTCCCATCATTGTTGCAGTAAACAAGATGGATAAGGAAACTGCCAACCCCGACCGTATCCTCCAGCAGCTTACCGAGTATGAGCTGGTTCCCGAAGAGTGGGGCGGCAGCACCATCGTCTGCAAGATCTCGGCTCTCAAGAATCAGGGCATCGACAACCTGCTTGAGATGGTCCTGCTGACAGCTGAGATGGAAGAGCTCAAGGCCAACCCCAACAGAGCGGCCAAGGGCACAGTCATCGAGGCCAAGCTCGACCGCGGCCGCGGCCCCGTTGCCACAGTTCTGGTCCAGAACGGCACACTGAACGCAGGCGATATCGTTATTGCCGGCACATCGGTTGGCCGCATCAGAGCAATGGTAGACGACAAGAGACAGAAGATCACATCGGCCGGCCCCTCGGTTCCCGTCGAGATCATCGGTCTGTCTGAGGTGCCCTCGGCAGGCGATATCTTCTATGCAGTAGAAGACGAGAGAATGGCAAGAACTCTGGCCGAGCAGCGCAAGGCAGAGGAGAAGGAGCAGCTGGCTGCTTCCATGCAGAAGGTCACACTGGAGAATCTGTTCGACACGATCGGCCAGGGCCAGCTCAAGACCCTCAACATCATCGTCAAGGCCGACGTTCACGGCTCTGCCGAGGCTGTTAAGGCTTCGCTGGAGAAGATCACAAACGAAGAGGTTCGCGTAAAGGTCATCCATTCGGCTGTTGGCGGCATCAACGAGTCCGACGTCATGCTGGCTGCCGCATCGGGTGCCATCATCGTTGGCTTTAACGTCCGTCCCGACAGCGGCGCTCTCGCAAGTGCCGAGAAGGATGGCGTAGATATCAGACTTTACAGAGTCATCTATGATGCTATCGAAGAGATCGAGCAGGCCATGAAGGGCATGCTGGATCCCAAGTTCAAGGAAGTCGTCATCGGTCATGCCGAGATCCGTCAGGTTTATAAGATCTCCGGTGTCGGTATGGTCGCAGGCGCATACGTCAAGGACGGCAAGATGCAGAGAAACGAAAAGGTCCGCATAGTCCGCGATAATATTGTAATTCACGAAGGTGATCTGGCCACTCTCAAGCGCTATAAGGACGAGGTCAAGGAAGTCGCTGCCGGCTTCGAGTGCGGCCTGAGCTTTGAGAGATACAATGACATCAAGGAAGGCGATATCGTCGAGGCCTTTGTCATGGAGCAGATCCGCGTCTAATACAGGAGAGTAAAATGGCAGGAAACCGCAACGCAAGGATCAATGAAGAGATCATGAAGTGCCTTGCCGAGATTCTTCCCACCGTAAAGGACCCCAGGCTTCAGGGCTGCATGCTCAGCGTTCTGAGATGCGAGACTACCCCCGACCTGCGCTGGTGCAAGGTGTTTATCTCGGTTCTGGGCCAGTATAACGAGAAGGAGCTCAAGCAGGGCTTCAAGTCGGTAAGCGGCTTTATCAGACGTCAGCTCGCTCAGATGCTGACAGTGAGATACACACCCGAGCTGGTGTTCGTCATCGACGATTCCATCTCTTACGGTGCTCACATTTCCAAGCTGCTCAATGATCTCGATATCAAGCACGATGATGACGAGAGTGAGGAAGCAGAGGATGAAGATCTCTTTTGATCAGATCTGCCGCGCCCTTGAGGAAAAGGATGATATCTGTATCCTGACCCACAAGCGTCCCGACGGCGATACCCTCGGCTCGGCGTCTGCCCTCTGTCTGGCACTCAGGCAGAAGGGCAAGAATGCCTGGCTTTGTCCCAACTCCGGCACATCGGCCAAGTTTTCATATCTGACCGACGGCCTTTGGGGAACGGAAGGGCAGAAAGCCGGCTGTGTCTGCTCGGTAGACATTGCCGACACCACTCTGCTGCCTCCCGAGGCCCAGGTATATGATAAGATCGACCTGGCAATCGACCATCACCCTTCCTTTAAGGATTTTGCCGATCTTAGCTATTGCCGCCCCGAAGCGGCCGGCTGCGGCGAGATCATCTATGATATCATCAAGGAGTGGGGCTGCGAGTTCGACAGCAGGATGGCTGATGCTATATATACAGCAATTTCCACCGATACTGGCTGCTTCTGCTTCAGCAATACAACGGCATATACCCATGTGGTGGCTGCCGAATGCATGAAGGCGGGAGCTGACTTCAGCAATATCAACTATAACTGCTTCAGGCTCAAGTCGCAGGCAAGGATCGCCCTCGAGGGACATATCTTCTCGAGTGTGCGTTTCCTGCGCGGCGGCAGAGGCGCGGCGGCAGTTATCACACAGCAGCTCATAGGCGACCTTAGGGCCACCGATGACGACTGCGACAATCTTGCCTCCCTTATAACTCAGGTCGACGGCGTCAAGATCGGCGCTCTGCTGACCGAGCTTAAGGAGGGCGGCGGCTTCAGAGTATCCATGAGAGGCAGAGGCTATGATGTATCTCAGGTATGCGGCCGTTTTGGCGGCGGCGGACATGCCGGAGCAGCGGGCTGCACACTTAAGGATATGGATGCAGATCAGGCTCTTGAGACGATTTGCACGGCGATAGGAGATGCCCTGGATGCTTAATGGAGTTCTCGTATTCAACAAACCCCTCGATTTCACATCGCATGATGTCATTGCAAAGCTGAGGGGCATACTCAGAATGAGGAAGATCGGCCATGCCGGAACTCTCGACCCCATGGCCGAGGGCGTTCTTGTCATTCTGCTGGGTGCCGCAACGAAGGCATCCGACTATCTGCTTACTTCCAAAAAGACCTATCGCGCAGGCTTCCGCCTCGGCTGCCTTTCCGACACACTGGATGTGTGGGGAAGTGTCACCGAAACGGGCGAGGCTATCCCCTCGGCAGAAGAGGTTAAAACGGCGGTAATGTCGTTTGAGGGCGG
>JAFQVZ010000085.1 GCA_017407765.1 Clostridia bacterium
ACCCACCGCGCGCGTAAAATGACTCCCGCCGATTACGATGCCTTCGACCTGCTTGTCTGCATGGACAGAAGCAATCTGAGGCGCATGGAGGCCATCACGGGCGGCGACCCCGAGGGCAAAATGAGCCTGCTGATGAGCCATTGCGGCGAGGACCGCGAGGTGGCCGACCCCTGGTATACCGGCGACTTTGACGCCACCCTCAGCGATGTCACGAGGGGCTGCACCGCCCTTCTTGAGAAAATATCCGCCATATAAAACACAAAAACCACCCTTTACCGAAAGGGTGGTTTTTCATCTTTATCAGAGCTCCATCTCAAGCTCGTGGAGCGAAAGGGTATGTCTGAATCCGCGATGCTTTACAAAATCCTCAAGGCTTCGGCATCCCTCCTCGATGTTGGCAATGCTCATGCCCTGAGAAGGGGTATGTTCGGCGATAAAGGCCATAAGGGCCGAGCCGATGCCTCTGTTTCGGCGGTCTTTTCTGACGGCAAGATGATCGATGGCGCAGGATCGGCAGCTGCAGGCGGCATAGCCCACCGCTTCGCCTCCTTCGTATGCGGCAGCCACCAGCTCGATGTCGGGGATGGTGCCGATAGACTCGATGCTGTTCTGCCAGCAGGGCGGGAAATCCCAGAAAGAGCTGAGAACATCCCACGGCGCCTCATTGGGTGTCATGATGCGGATATCAATATCGGAGAGAGGCATATCGCCCTTGGCCTCAAGGGCATAGGAGCCGAAAACGCGCGAGGTCTCAAGGCCCACGCTTCGGTAAAGCCCATAGGCCGGGGCATTGGTACTTATGACTTCCAGCAGGAAGTGATTTATGCCGAGGGCCCTGAAATGGTCCTTCGCGGCCTCCATCATGGCCCTTCCCGCGCCCTTACGGCGGTGATGGATGCTGACCCCGGTGAGGGCAACATATCCGGTGAGGCGGCCCTTGAAGGTTCGGATGCCACAGGAGGCGAAGCCGACCGGCTTATCGCCCTCGAAGGCGGCAAAGGAGTGCTCGGGCCTGCCACCCAGCTTGTGAAGGATCAGCATGAGCTTTCTTTCGTCAAACCCCAGGTCGACGGGGTAATCGCAGAAAGCTTCTTTATATACTTCATAGAGTTCGGAGGATGTGACCCCCTCGAGAGTCCTGACAGCGATCATACAGGTTACTCCTTAACAAACAGCGCGACCGTCTCTACATTGGCCGTGCCGGGGAACATATCAAAGGCCTCGGCCTTCTTAAGTGCATATCCCCTGCCGCACAGCATTCGCGCATCCCTTGCGAGGGAGGCAGGGTCGCAGGATACATAAACGATCCTCTCGGGCGACATCGCCGCGATGGAATCAATGGTCAGCTCGTCCATGCCCTTACGGGGAGGGTCGCAGACGATGACGTCGGGACGCAGGCCCTCGTTCTTGAGGGTCTCCGACACCTTGCCGGCATCGCCCAGGATAAAGCGGGCATTCTCTATGCCGTTGCGGGCGGCATTCTCGTTGGCGTTGTCCACAGCCTGTGGAACGATCTCGTTGCCGATGGCCTGTTTGCAGCAGCGCGCCAGCAGCAGGGTGATGGTGCCCACGCCGCAGTAGAGGTCGAGGGCGGTGTCGGTCGACTTGAGGGCGGCATACTCCAGCGCCTTGCGGTAGAGCTCCTGAGCCTGAGTGTGATTGACCTGATAGAAGGAGAGGGGCGACAGCTCGAACTTGAGGCCCAGCAGGTCGTCGGTGAGGCGGTCCTTGCCCCAGAGGGTGACCGTCTCGCTGCCCAGGATGCGGTTGGTGCGCTCGGTGTTGATGTTTATTACGATGCCCTCGAGGTCGGGTGCGGCCATGCGTGCGGCATCAATGAGAGTGTCGGCATGGGGCAGCCTGCGCGATGTGGCGACAAGGCACAGATGGCAGCCCTTTTCGCCGTCTCGGACATAGACGTGGCGGATAAGGCCCTCGCCGGTCTCTTCGTTATAGGCCTTTACGCCATACTCATCCATCCAGCGGCATACCGCCTTTGCCAGCGCATTGGCGCGGGGGCTCTGGATGATGCAGTGGTCGGTGGGCACAACGTCGTGGCTGCGTGCACGGTAGAAGCCGAAAAAGGTGCGGCCGTATTCCTGAGTCAGAGGGAACTGGGCCTTGTTGCGATAGCCGTTGCGCGTGGAGGGGTAGGCCGGGGCGATATGGATATCGTCAAAGCCGCCTATGCGCCTGAGGGCATCCTCGACGCGCTGACCCTTGAGGCGCAGCTCTTCGTTATAGTTCAGATGCAGGAAGGTGCAGCCGCCGCACTTGGGGAAGGCGGGGCACTGGGGAGTGATGCGCGCCTCGGAGGGGCGGATGAGCTCGGAAATGATGCCGTATGCAAAGTTCTTCTGGGTCTTGACGATCTTGATCTTGGCCCTGTCGCCCATTGCGGAGTTGGGCACAAAGACGGCCATGCCCTCGACACGGGCAACGCCCATACCCTCGGCGGTATAGCCGACTATTTCGGTTTCATAGATTTTATTTTTCTGCATAATATTACTTCCATTCGTTATTTGCAATGCCGTCCAGCTCTTCCCATGTCAGCAGGAAGGTGGGTGCGCCCGCCGCGAAGGGGGC
>JAFQVZ010000006.1 GCA_017407765.1 Clostridia bacterium
TATCGCGCAGGCTTCCGCCTCGGCTGCCTTTCCGACACACTGGATGTGTGGGGAAGTGTCACCGAAACGGGCGAGGCTATCCCCTCGGCAGAAGAGGTTAAAACGGCGGTAATGTCGTTTGAGGGCGGTTATCTTCAGGTGCCTCCCATGTATTCGGCCATCCAGAAAAACGGCGTAAGACTTTATGATCTGGCCCGCCAGGGCATTGAGGTCGAGCGTGAGGGAAGATGGGTAGACATCGAAGATATCCGTCTGCTGTCCTTTGATGGTGTTCGCGGCGAGTTCGAAGTAACCTGCTCAAAAGGCACCTTTGTCCGTTCGCTGTGCCACGACATCGGCCAGAAGCTGGGTTGCGGAGCCGTTATGGACAGCCTTGTAAGGCTCAGCTCGGGTGATTTTGACCTCAGCATGGGCGTTGGCTTTGACGAGCTGACAAAGCTCGCGGAAGAGGGCAGAGTAGAAGAGATAATCAGGCCTATGGAGGATATTTTCTCCTTCCTTCCGGCCATCACACTTACAGAAGAGGGCCTTAAGCGCACCCTCAACGGCGCTTATGTTGGCAAGTCGATGATCACAAAGGGAAAGATCCCCAATGAGGACGGCGTGTTGTGTGCCCTCTATGCGCCCGACGGCAGCCTTGCCGTTCTGGCAAAAAGCGGCAGGCTCAGTGTTTCGGGCCAGCCCGCGCTGTTTTATGAAAAAACCTTTTATACCGGTGAGCGTCAATGATAAAAAGAGTTATTGCTCTGGGATATTTCGACGGTGTCCATCGCGGACATCAGAAGATACTTGGGGAAGCTGCTGCGCAGGCAAAACGCCTTGGCGCCACAGCCGCAGTTGTCACCTTTGATAACCAGCCCAGAGCCTTTCTTAAAAAGAGGCCTCCCAATCTCATAAGCTCGAAGGAGCAGAGAAGGGGATATATCCTTGAGCAGGGCATCGAAGAGGTGTATATGCTGCCCTTTGACGACAAAATGGCGGCTATGGAGCCCGAGGCTTTTGTCAGGGATATTCTGATCGGTACATATAACTGCTGCGCGGTCGTGTGCGGTGAAAACTATACCTTCGGAGTAAAGGGCAGAGGCGACAGAGAGATGATGACAAGGCTTGGCCGGGAGCTGGGCTTTGAAGTTTATGTCTGCAGCCCTGTTTTTAACGAAGACCGGACAGTCAGCTCCACGTGGATCAGAAACCTGATCACAGAGGGCGACATGAAAAAGGTGCATGAGCTTATGGGAAGGCCCTATGCGATCATGGGAGAGGTGGAGCACGGACGAGGCGTCGGCCGCAGGCTTGGCTTCCCCACAGGCAATATAGCGCTTGATCCCGCAAGGCTTTCGCCCAGATACGGCGTATATGCCGCATGGATGAAGATGGGCGGCGAAAGATACCGCTGTGCTCTCAACATCGGCATAAGGCCGACATTCGGCCTTGATACACCGGTAGCCGAGTTCAACATACTCGACTTCAGCGGTGATATCTACGGCACCGATATTCAGCTCGATCTTATCGAGTTTCTGAGGCCCGAGCAGACCTTTGCTTCGGCAGAGGAGCTGACGGCGCAGATCGCAAAGGACGTTCAGAGGGTAAAGGAGATCTTGAAATGACATTTCTGAAGAATCTTTACGCAACACTGGTCATTGCCCACAGCAATTTCACGGCTTCCTTCGGCAGCCTGATAAGTTTTCTGCTGTTTGCATTCATTGCCGTTATTTTTGCCGTCGGCATAATCAGGACTATCCTTGCCGGCAGACACCTCAAGCGCAGCTCTCCCCTCAGGAGATATACTCCCGACCCCGATCTGACCGCCCATGCCTGCGAGAGCCTCAGCGAGGCCATCAGGATCCCCACGGTCAGCGGCGATGCCGACGGCCTTGAGCGTTTCAGAGAATATCTGAAGACAAGATATGCAGATGTTTTTGAAAAGCTTAATTTTGTTCCTTCGGGCAGCAACGGCAGCCTTCTGCTCAAGTGGAAGGGCCCTAAGAATTGTGATAAGCTGCCTATTATGTTCTGCGGACATATGGACACAGTCCCTCCCGGTGATACATGGGAGGAAGACCCCTTCTCGGGCAGGACCGATGAGGAAGGATATATCATCGGCCGCGGCGCGATCGACTGCAAGAATGTCGTTATCGGCCTCTTTGAGGCGGTTCAGAGCCTTATGAAGGAAGGCTTCGAGCCTTCAAGAGACATTTACTTCGCCTTTGGTCACGATGAGGAGATCGGCGGTAAGGATGGCGCGGCTATCATGGCCGAGACTCTGCATAAGCGCGGAATGCGCTTTGAGGCTATCATTGATGAAGGCGGATATATTACCGAAGAGCATTTCGGACGCAAACGTTTCCCTGCGGCTCTTATCGGCGTGGGCGAAAAGGGCTGCAGCTATTACAGGCTGACAGCCAGCGGAAAGGCCGGGCATTCGTCCATGCCTCCCAAGCATACCGCAGTAGGCGTTCTGGCCGAGGCCATCTGCCGCATCGAGGCGGCACAGCCCCGCGCAAGGCTGCTGGAGGTAATTGAAGAGAATGTAAAGCTGTCGGCCCCTGCGATGAGGTTCTCTCACAGGTTTGCCGTTTGCAACCTGCCCTTCTCAAAGCATCTGCTCTACAAGCTGTTCAGCAGTGTTCCCGATATCAACCCCTATTTCCGCACAACGCTGGCCTGCACGCAGGTGTGGGGCTCGCAGGCTCCCAATATCCTTCCCGGCAAGGCATCGTGCATGGTAAGCGCCCGAATCCTTCAGGGAGATACGCCCAAGAGCATCAAGAAGTATCTCCAGTCGCTGGTAGAAGACCTTGACATCGAGGTAGAATCGGTGCTTGAGATACCGGCTTCGGCGGTGGCGGCTACCGACAGCGTTCCTTACAGAACCATCTGTGCGGTCATCGAGGAGAAATATCCCGGGCTTATCTGCATCCCCGGCATTCAGTCGATCACCACCGACTCGCGACATTACGAGCCCGTGTGCGACAATATCTTCAAGTTCATGCCCTTTGTTATGACAAGCGACATTTACGACAAGATGCACAATGCGGGAGAAAAGATCCACCAGAGCTGCCTCGGCCTTGGTGTTGAGTTCTATAAGAGCCTTATAAAGTCTTTCTAAGCATAAAATACCCCCTGCAGCTTACCTGCAGGGGGATAATTTTGCATATATGGTGTATCAGTCGGTGGTCTTCTGATACTCAAGAGTATACCCGTTGGGATCGGAGAAGAAGAAGGAGTATACGGGGAAACGGGGATGATGCTGAGGCTCGCCCTTGAGGCCGATGACCGGCAGAGCCTTGAGCTCTTCGTATCTTCTGTCAACATCCTCGATGGAGGGCAGGTTGAAGGAAATGCACTGGCCTGTGGCAAGGGCGCGGTCGGGCCCATAATAGACAAATGCAAGATAGCCATAGCCGCAGTCGAACCAAACTGTGCTGCCCAGATCTTTGTAGATGGGCAGACCCAGAACACCGTTATAATAGGCGATGGTCTCCTTGATGTCCTTGCAGGGGAAGAAAATAACGAGGGATTCGGGCTTCATAATATTATTCTCCTTTCAGAATGTCGTAAAGTTCGGATACTGTCGAGGCGAGCATATCGGCTCCGGCTCCGGTGAGCTCCTCGCGGCTGCCGTAGCCGAAGAGAACGCCCACAGTGGGCAGGCCGTTTGCCTTGCCGCCTTCTATATCGTGATGACGGTCTCCCACCATGACGGCCTCGCTTTTATCGGTGATGCCGCAGGTCTCGACGGCATAGGTGACCACATCGGTCTTCAGCGAACGTGTTCCGTCCATCGTAGCGCCGCAGATATGGTCGAAATATTTAATAAGGTCAAAATGTTCGAGGATCTGGCGGGCATAGATCTCGGGTTTAGATGTGCAGAGCGAGATGATCTTGCCCTTTGATTTGAGTTTTTCAAGCATTTCGGGAACACCGTCGAAAACGGCGTTTTCGAATATGCCCTTTTGGGAGAAGTACACTCTGTAGTGGCCGACAGCCTCAAAGGCCTTTTCTTCATCGAAGCCATACCAGTCGTGCATGGCGATATGCAGGGGCGGGCCTATAAAGCGGGTCAGGTTATCGGGATCTTCGATGATGCCGTACTGAGCGAGGGCATAGGCCACCGATTTTGTGATACCCTCTTTGGGGTCGGTCAGCGTGCCGTCAAGATCGAAGAGGATATATTTGGGATCCATAAAAAGGTGCTCCTTTCACGGGTAATAATATCTTTTTATCAGTATAACATGAAAGCAGCTCTGTAAAAAGCCCCTAAAAAGTGATATTATCTAATCAGAAAGGCGGTAAGCTATAATGAGGATACTTGGAATCGACCCCGGCTATGGCATCGTCGGCTACGGCGTTGTCGAGCACGACAGGGGGAAGAACACATATATAAGCCACGGTGCGATAACAACTCCGGCGGGAATGCCCTTTCACCTGCGCCTTGCCGAGATATATCACGATATGGGAGTGCTTATTGAAAAATTCAAGCCCGATGCCATCGCGGTAGAGGAACTTTTTTTCAATACGAATGTCAAAACAGCAATACAGGTCGGCCATGCACGCGGAGTAATACTGCTGGCCATAGCCGAACATAATATACCCATTGCCGAATACACTCCGCTGCAGGTAAAGCAGGCGGTAGTAGGATATGGCAGAGCCGAAAAAAAGCAGGTAATGGAGATGACAAGGGTCATTTTGGGCCTTAAGGCTGTGCCGCGCCCCGATGATGCCGCCGATGCACTGGCCATTGCTATCTGTCACGGACACACGGCAAACTCGGCGCTGTCGAAATAATTGTAAATAAAGGGTAAAATGGATCAAAACAGTTCATGTTTACATAACAAGGGTTATTGTTTCGGAGCGCTCACTATGGTATAATTTAATATGGTGGAATATGCTCAGAGATAGTGAGCTTTCTGCCTTATGTAAGTTTGGATAAAAGATCATCGTTTGGAGGAAAAAGCGATGTTTTACTATATAAAGGGCAGGGTCGCTGTAAGCGAACCCGGCCTTGCAGTTATCGATGCCGGCGGAGTGGGCTATGGCATCATGACTTCGCTCAATTCTTCGGCGCAGGCCGAGGTTGGAAAAGAGGCAACTTTCTACACATATCTTCACGTCAGAGAGGATATATTTGATCTGTATGGCTTTATCACCAAGGAGGAGCTCGACTGCTTTAAGATGCTTATAAACATCTCGGGCGTCGGCCCCAAGGCGGCGCTGGCTATTCTGGGTGTTACAACGCCCTCCAAGCTGGCGTTGGCTGTCATCAGCGATGATCAGAAGGCACTTTCTGCAGCGCCCGGTGTAGGCAAAAAGCTGGCACAGAGGATCATACTTGAGCTCAAGGACAAGATGAGCAAGGGACAGCTGGAAAGCGCGGCAGCCGGTGTAACTGCGGCCGATATGGCGGCTGTTCAGAGCGGTTCGGCAGCCGACGACGCTATCCTCGCCCTTGTAAGCCTTGGATATTCCCGCGCCGAAGCTATGGCGGCCATCAAGGGTCTCGATCTTTCGGCGATGTCGGTCGATGAGATCGTCAGAGCTGCCCTAAAAAAACTGTTTTAGGAGTGATAAAGCAGTATGGCAATCGAATTCAATAACGACGCTCAGCAGGACGAGCGCATAGTCACCAGCACATTCACCAGCGAGGACGAGGCCGAGGTAACGCTCAGGCCTAAATCGATGGATGAATATATCGGCCAGGAAAAGGCAAAAGAGAACCTGTCGATCTTTATCAGCGCCGCAAAGCAGCGCGGCGACCAGCTGGACCATGTCCTGCTCTATGGCCCTCCCGGCCTTGGTAAGACCACTCTGGCAGGCATTATTGCCTCCGAGATGGGGGTAAACATCAGGATCACATCGGGTCCTGCCATCGAGAAGGCGGGCGATCTTGCCGCACTTCTCACAAATCTGAATAAGAATGACGTTCTGTTCATAGACGAGATCCATCGCCTCAACCGCAGCGTAGAAGAGATCCTTTATCCCGCTATGGAGGACTTTGCTCTCGATATAATCATCGGCAAAGGCCCTGCGGCCCGCTCGGTAAGGCTCGATCTGCCCAGATTCACCCTTGTAGGAGCCACCACAAGGGCTGGACAGATATCCAGCCCTCTGCGCGACCGTTTCGGCGTTATCTCCCGTCTTGAGCTTTATAATAAGCATGAGCTGGCAAAGATCGTAACCCGTTCGGCAAATATCCTCGGCATAGATATAGAGGATGAAGGCGCCCTTGAGATCGCAATGAGATCGCGCGGAACGCCCCGAATCGCCAATCGCCTTATCAAGCGTGTGCGCGATTTCGCTCAGATCAAGGGCGATGGCATTATAACCAAGGAGGTTGCCCAGCGCGCCCTTTCTGCTCTGGATATCGACCCCCTCGGCCTTGATATGATCGACAGACGAATGCTTGAAAGCATTATTTATAACTTCGCGGGAGGCCCCGTAGGCCTGGATACTCTTGCCGCGACTATCGGCGAGGAGTCGGTCACCCTCGAAGATGTATACGAACCCTACCTTATGCAGCTGGGCTTCCTCAGCCGCACGCCTCGCGGCAGATGTGCGACTGTAAAGGCATACCAGCATCTGGGCATACCCTTTACGGGTCAGCTCGAACTTTGATTGGAGGAGATCACCATGGGAAAATATTTTGGTACTGACGGCGTCAGAGGAGTTGCCAACGTTGAGCTGACTCCCAAGATGGCCTATGATATAGGCGCTGCCCTGGCTTATAGCCTTACAAAGCGCTGGGACAGAAAGCCCCGCGTCTGCATCGGCAAGGATACACGAGTTTCGGGCGATATGCTCGAGTGCGCTCTGGCTGCCGGCTTCACAGCCTGCGGCGGCGATGTTTATATGCTGGGAGTTATGCCTACCCCTTCGGTAGCATATCTCACACGCATGGAGGAGATGGATGCCGGCGTTGTTATTTCGGCATCGCACAACCCCTACGAGCATAACGGCATCAAGATCTTCGGCGGCAGCGGATATAAGCTGGACGATGATCAGGAGGCAGAGATCGAGTCGCTTATGGATGAGCTGCCTCAGGAAGCTCTTAAGAGCGGCGCAAAGCTGGGCAGAGTCATCGACCTCAAGGCAGAAGGCAACGACCGCTACAGCAAGTATATTCTCTCCTGTGCCGACGGAAAGGCTGAAGGACTCAAGGTGCTTATCGACTGCGCAAACGGCGCATCGTCCTACACAGCAAAGATGATCTTCCCCCATCTGGGAGCCAAGTGCAGCTTTATGGCATGTTCTCCCGATGGCGTGAATATCAATAATAAGTGCGGCTCGACACACATGGAGATGCTGCGTGAGCGCGTTAAGAACGAAGGCTTTGACCTTGGCGTAGCCTTTGACGGCGATGCCGACCGCTGCCTTCTCTGCGATGAAAACGGAAAGCTTATAGACGGCGATGATATCATCGCTCTCCTTGCTGCCAATATGCAGGAGAAGGGGCAGCTTCAGCGCGGTGTTGTCGCTACAATTATGTCCAATATGGGCCTTTCGGCCTTCCTTAAGAAATATGATGTCGATGTTACTGCCGTAAAGGTAGGCGACCGCCATGTTCTTGAGGAGATGCGCCGCACCGGCTGCAACATCGGCGGAGAA
>JAFQVZ010000086.1 GCA_017407765.1 Clostridia bacterium
AGGGAGGCAAGAAATGGCTTCCCCCTGTGTGGAGAAGCTGTCACCAATAGGTGACTTGAGCGCCCGCAGGCGCCATGCAAGCGAGCAACCGCCGCAGGCGGCTCTTAGCGAGTCGCAGATGAGGGGTCGCGAAGCGCTTTACAGCAAGCTCGCCGCAGGTCACCTCATCCACCGCCAAGGCGGTCCCCCTTCCCCATCAAGGGGAAGGCATGCCACCCTCTTTCCCAAAGGAGCCTTGGACGCTCCACCCCGTATATTTTCATCAAAACCGACAAACAGGTTTGGGAAAAATACCAAAGTTTATCTTAATGAAAAAAGTTTGCTTTTATTTCCCGTGATGCAATGTTATTATAATATCAGCTAATTAAAAACCAAGGAGGAATATCCCACATGACAAACAGACAGGAACTTATCGTCAAGAACGTTGACGCTCACAAGCAGCTCGTCCTCGATGCAGAGAGATGGCTCTGGGCTCATCCCCAGACAGGTTACACCGAGTGGGAAGCTCATAACTACCTCGCAGAGAAGTTCGAGGCCCTCGGCTATAAGCTGAACCTCGCAGGCAACATCCCCGGCTTCTGGGTAGACGTTGAAACAGGCAAGCCCGGCCCCAAGCTGGCCATCTTCGGCGAGCTGGACGCTCTTGATATCGCTAACCATCCCGAATCGGTCAACGGCATGACACACTGCTGCGGCCACCACGGCCAGGTATCGGCACTTCTGGGTATCGCCGCTGCTCTGACAGAGCCCGGCGCACTCGACGGCCTCTCCGGTTCTATCCGTCTGATCGCTGTTCCCGCTGAGGAAATGATCCAGCTCGAGTTCAGAGAAGGTCTCCGCAAGCAGGGCATCATCAAGTATAACGGCGGTAAGGTAGAGTTCATGCACCGCGGCATTCTCGACGGCTGCGACATCGCTATGATGGTCCACGGCGGCAACCTGGGCGACAACTTTGATTTCGGCGGCAGCTACGGCTCCAACGGCTGCATGGCTAAGACGATCAAGTTCAAGGGCAAGAGCTCTCATGCCGGCGGCGCTCCCCACATGGGCGTAAATGCTCAGTATGCAGCTATGCTGGGTCTGCAGGCCTGCAACGACCTTCGTGAAACACTCCAGGAGAAGGACTATATCCGTTTCCATCCCATCATGATGGGCGTAAACTGCGCAGTTAACATCATTCCCGACGAGATGAAGATCGAGTCTTATGTCCGCGGCTCGTCCCTCGAGGCTATCAAGCGCGAGAACAAGAAGTTCAACCGTGCTCTGACCGGTGCTGCACTGGCTCTGGGCGCAGGCGTCGAGCTTTGCGACCGTCCCGGCTATGCTCCCGAGATCCACGACCCCGACTACATGAAGCTCATCGAGCAGTGCTGCGCTGACCTCGTTGGCGCTGAGCGCGTAATGTTCGACTATACAAAGTGGGGCACAGGCTCGTCCGACTTCGGCGACATCACCTGCGTAATGCCCGGTGTTCAGTTCTCCTGCGCAGGCGCAAGCGGCACAGGCCACGGCATCGACTATTACATCACCGACGCTAACCGTCTGTGTGTAAACTCGGCAAAGGCTCAGCTGTTCGTTGCTGACGCTCTGCTGTGCAACGATGCAGAAGCTGCAAAGAAGATCATCGCCAACTACAAGCCTCAGTTCAACTCGATCCCCGAGTACCTCAAGGCTATCGACGAGATCTCCCTCGACAAGGATGCAGTCGTTTACGACGAAAACGGCAATGCAACAGTCGACTTCCAGAATATCTAAAATATTTAGGATATATACAGAAAGGCTCCCTTCGGGGAGCCTTTTTATATCTAAGCCCTCTTTGGCAAAGAAG
>JAFQVZ010000087.1 GCA_017407765.1 Clostridia bacterium
GTGTTTATTGGCTCCCTCTTCATGATGAGCGGCTACTTGGCGGGCATGGCGGTGTTCGGCGCAGTGATCCGCGACAACACCCCCGTTGGTAAGGCAGGCCGTTTGCAGGGCGTACGCATTTTCTCCCAAGTGCTGATCCCCGGCGTGGTGGGCCCTGCCATTGGTAAGAAGGTGCTGGAGAACGCCGAAGTCATGGTCAATAACGATGGTACGACTTCATTCATCCCCAACGAGAACATCTTCCTCGCGGCACTGATTGCCGTTATTTTGGTGCTGCCCTTCTTTATAAAAAAGAAGGCGTAATGCATCCAACACAGGCGCGTCTCCTAAGATATCAAGAGACGCGCTTTTTTGCTGTTGAAATATCCTCACCATCCCGATATAATGGACTTAAAAGGACGGTGTTACATTATGGCAAAAGTATCCACTAAAGAGAATAAAAACATATATCACAGCACCAGAGAGGAACTGGGACTTTCCAGAGAAGCTGCAAGTGAGCTGTTGGAGATTTTATCTCCCGAGCGCATTGAGCGCATCGAAAACGAAAAAATGGTGCCCCATCCCGGAGATGTTCTCACCATGTCCAAGGGGTATAGAGCTCCTCACCTATGCAACTATTACTGTTCCAACGAGTGCCCTATCGGTCAGGAATATGTCCCTGAAATTAAGGTCAAAGACCTGTCACAAATTATTTTGGAGATGCTTGCCTCGCTGAACTCTACGAAAAAAAGACAGGAGAAGCTCATTGAGATTACTGCCGACGGCATTATTGATGACGATGAGCTGGTCGACTTTGTACATATCCAGGAGGAACTTGAAAAAATATCAATTACGGTCGAAACTCTTCAGTTTTGGGCAGAGCAGATGCTTGCCGAGGGAAAAATCGATCTGGTTAAATACAGCGCCATTCGAAACAAATAGAGATGTAATCGTAAGGTGCCGGGCAACGAGTTGCCCGGCACCTTTTCATTTTGCACTTTTTGCGGAAATGGAGCCTCTTTCTTGTAAATTTTGTCATGTCGCTTTTGCTCGAAATACGTCATTATATAGATACAACCTCAAATCAACCACAACCTTATGAAAGGCGGTAAAATATGAATACAAAACAGCGCATCCTCGCCCTCATCATTTTAAGAAAAGCGCAAACCAGACCGGAATATATGAAGAAACTCGGCATCTGTGCTTCACTTCGCAGCACACAAGAGCGACGATGTCGGAAAGACATGGAATTTCAAATAAATTCTCAATAAGGAAAGGAGAACCTCCGCCATGGCAAAAATTTCTGTTGCACAGTTAGGACGTATTGTCGGTGCAAGTGCGCAGACAGTGAATAAGGCACTGTGCGAAATGGGCTTTCTTTCTGGCGTCCCCGGAAACTATACCATTACGGAGATAGGAAGAAAGTTTTCTGTGCGGGAATTTTCGATTGAGGAGCGGCATCTTGAGAACACCATTAAATGGGACAGGGAAGTGGCCGGCCTCGTTAGAATAACGATTCAGCGTATGGAAGCGAAAAAGAAAACTTCTCAAAATACATTACGATAAAATACTCCGATGAAACTCTCGCCGCCTGTATTGACTACTGTAATAACCGACAAATCATCCCAAAACAAAAGGGCTTGCTGCCTGTGCGACACAGGTGCAAGCCCTTTTATTTGCTTGAACAAGTTTCATTAGCGTGCAGCAGCCGACCGCAAATCCCGAAGGCAAAACTGCATCGGCATTAATCGCTGTCCAGCTTGAGAACGGCCATGAAGGCTTCCGTAGGCACCTGCACCGTGCCGAGGTTGCGCATCTTTTTCTTGCCTTCCTTCTGCTTCTCCAGCAGCTTCTTCTTGCGGGTAATATCGCCGCCGTAGCACTTAGCCAGCACGTCCTTACGCATGGCCTTCACCGTCTCGCGGGCAATGATGCGGCCGCCGATGGCAGCCTGAATGGGCACTTCAAAGAGCTGACGGGGGATATTCTCCTTCAGCTTTTCACACAGACGGCGGGCACGGGGATAGGCCTTGTCCCGGTGGGCAATGAAGCTGAGGGCATCCACGCCATCGCCGTTGAGGAGCAGGTCAACCTTCACCAAGTCACTGGTGCGGTAGCCGGAGAGCTCATAGTCCAGAGAGGCGTAGCCCTTGGTGTTGGCCTTGAGGGTATCAAAGAAATCGTAGATGATCTCGTTGAGGGGCATCTGATAGTGGAGCTCCACCAAGTGGGGGTCGAGATACTGCATGTCCTTAAACTCGCCGCGGCGCTCCTGACACAGGGGCATGATGTTGCCCACGAA
>JAFQVZ010000088.1 GCA_017407765.1 Clostridia bacterium
CCACCCTGCAGGACGGTGGCCGCTATGGCTATCAGCAGTTCGGCGTTCCCGTATGCGGCGCCATGGACCGCTATTCTTTAAATCTGGCCAATCTGCTGGCCGGCAATGAACCCGATGAGGGTGCATTGGAAATTACCTTCATGGGTCCCACACTGGAGTTTAAAACCGGCTGCGCCTTTGCGCTGTGCGGCGGCCGTTTCGAGGCCCGGCTGGATGGGCAGCCCGTTGAGATGGCCCGTGCCTATTCGGCGGCGCCCGGCAGCGTGCTGGAGATCGGCGCCGTCGGGGAAGGCTTCCGCGGCTATCTGGCCGTCAGCGGAGGTTTTGCCATCGAGCCTGTACTGGGCAGCCGTTCCACCTATTTAAAGGGCGGCTTCGGCGGCGTTGCAGGCCGCAAGCTGCAGACCGGAGATGAGCTGCCTCTGCGCAACCCGGTAAGCTGGCTGCCCTTCATGGACCAGCGCGTCTACGAGCCCGACACCTGGCGTTATCCGCTGGAAGACCGCCCCATCCGCGTGGTCCTCGGCCCCCAGCAGGAGCGCTTCTCCGAAGCGGGCATCGAGACCTTCCTCAGCAATGCATATACCGTCACCCAGGAAAGCGACCGCATGGGCTACCGCCTGGATGGCAAGGCCATCGAATATGCCGAAGGCTGCGATGGCAACATTATTTCCGACGGCATCGTCATGGGCGCCGTACAGGTGCCTTCGGGCAAGCCGATCATCATGATGGCCGACCGTCAGACCACCGGCGGCTACAGCAAGATCGCCACGGTCATTACGGCCGATCTGCCCCTGCTGGCCCAGAAACAGGCCGGCGGCAAGCTGTGTTTTGAAGCAGTGTCGCCGCAGGAAGCGGCGCGTATTCGCCGTAAGCAGCAGGGCTTTTTGCGCAGACTGGAGTTTTAAAGAGATTTTTGTAAAATTTCTCTTGCATTACGGAAAGATCTGTGCTATGCTACATAAGCTAATGTTTGGGCAAAGCCCATATTACACACATTGCGGAACTCGGCTGCAGGTGTCGTCGCCAGGCGGCGGCCGCGGGCGTGAATGATCGCAATGGAGGAAAAACCAAAGGAGGACATTAAAATGTCGGTAATTTCTATGAAGCAGCTGCTGGAGGCCGGTGTACACTTTGGCCACCAGACAAGAAGATGGAACCCCAAGATGGCAGAGTACATCTTCATGGAGAGAAACGGTATCTACATCATCGACCTGCAGAAGACCGTTAAGAAGCTGGAAGAAGCTTATTTCTTCGTTCGTGACACAGCCGCTGAAGGCGGTTCCATCCTGTTCGTCGGCACAAAGAAGCAGGCTCAGGATGCCGTTAAGGAAGAGGCTGAGCGCGTCGGTATGTACTATGTCAACGCTCGTTGGCTGGGTGGTATGCTGACAAACTTCACAACAATGCGCAAGCGCGTTGCTCGCCTGAACCAGATCAACAAGATGGCCGAGGACGGCACATTCGATCTGCTGCCCAAGAAGGAAGTCATCAAGCTGAAGCTCGAGGCTGAGAAGCTGGAGAAGTACCTGGGCGGCGTTAAGAACATGAAGGAGCTGCCCGCTGCTATGTTCGTTGTTGACCTGCGCAAGGAAAAGAACGCTATCGCCGAGGCTAAGAAGCTGGGTATTCCCGTTGTTGCTATCGTCGATACAAACTGCGATCCCGACGAGGCTGACTATGTCATCCCCGGCAACGATGACGCTATCCGCGCTATCAAGCTGATCGCACAGGCTATGGCTAACGCTGTTATCGAAGGCCGCCAGGGCGAGCAGCTGTCCGTTTCCGACGAGACAGTTGAAGCTTCCGAGCAGGTTGATACAACTCCCAGAGCTCCCCAGAAGAGAGAGTCCAAGACAGCTGAAGAGATCGCTAAGTAATTTCGGTCTCAGTTTCATTTAATAATAATAAATTAAACAAACACTTAGAAATTAACAGGAGGAATATTATCATGGCTTTTACAGCTAAAGATGTACAGAAGCTCCGCGAGCAGACAGGCGTCGGCATGATGGACTGCAAGAAGGCTCTCGTAGAGTCTGATGGCGATTTCGAGAAGGCAATCGAGATCCTCCGCGAGAAGGGCCTTGCTGCCGCTACAAAGAAGGCTGGCAGAATCGCTGCAGAAGGCGCTGTCTACGCAACAGTATGCAACGAGTGCGGCTTTGGCGCTATCGTTGAAGTAAACTCCGAGACAGACTTCGTTGCTAAGAACGATCAGTTTAAGGATTTCTGCGCTGGTGTTGCTACAGTCGTTATGACAGATGCTCCCGCTGACGTAGAGGCTCTGAAGGAGTGCAAGTATCCCGCTTCCGAGATGACAGTTGTCGAGATGCTCCGCGAGAAGGTCCTGACAATCGGCGAGAACCTCCAGATCAGAAGATTTGAGAGATATGACGCTGAGACAATGAACATCGCTTACATCCACATGGGCGGCAGAATCGGTGTTCTGGTTGGTCTCGAAGTTTCCGAGAACCTCAAGGGTAACGAAGTTATCAAGGAGCTCGGTAAGGACATCTGCATGCAGATCGCTGCTATGCGTCCCCAGTACCTCAACAAGGAATCGGTTCCCGCTGATGTTCTGGCTAAGGAGAAGGAGATCCTCATGGCTCAGACAATCAACGAAGGCAAGCCTGCCAACGTTGCTGAGAAGATCGTTAACGGCCGTATCAACAAGTTCTACGAAGAGAACTGCCTGACAAACCAGGCTTTCGTTAAGGAGAACAAGATCTCCGTTGAGCAGTACGCTAACAACGTTGCTAAGGAGCAGGGCGGCACAGTCAAGATCGCTAAGTTCGTTCGTTTCGAAAAGGGCGAGGGTCTGGCTAAGAAGGAAGACAACTTCGCTGAGGAAGTTGCAAACATGGTTAAGTAAGATCTTTGATCTTCTTAATATCAAAGGCTTCGGGTTTATCCCGAAGCCTTTTCTTTTTGTATATAAACGAAAAAGTGTGATGGCACAGTGCCATCACACTTTGACTTGTTTTTATTCAATTCCTTCCATTTTCGCAAGAACTTCGATCGCCGTACGGTGGGTGATGGGGCCGGAGATATCGGGAGTTCTGCCATAGATATTTCGGCAAATCGCCTGGAAATTAGCTGCGTTAAGAACGCTGTTGGGGCTGAATCTGCCCGCGACGGTTCGCATGCCGCCATTTTCGATGGCAAGATCAATTGCTCCGCTGTAAGGATGTGTAGGGTCAACATCGGAAATACGGAATCTGCGGTTTCCTTTTATGATATCAACTCTTCGGTCTACCGAGCTGTTGCCGAAAATCATCATAGCAAGCTCTCCGCGTGTCAGAGGAGCATCCAGAAGGAGCTTGTTGTTGCGGTATACGATGGTATAATCATGGTCCAGCAGCCAGAAGGCGGCGTCAAAAAGCGGGTCATCGGCGCCAAGATCTTCAAAGGGAGAGTAATTCATCAGTTCTTCAACAGTAACTACTTTATAACCGTAAGAATCAAGGATCTCAAGCGCTTTTTCCAGTCCGTCGGCAATGGGAGTGCGCCTTGCCATATTATAGCCGTCCTTCTGGAAGATGATCTGGCCGCAGAGTGCGTCGGGATCTTTTGCAAGAGCTGCTTCTATGGGTCTCCATGTGGCCTCTACTTCCTCTTCATAGGTTTTGCAGGGCAGCCAGCCGGCTCCGTCGAAGCTTGCGGCAAGATACTGATAGTCCATAACGGCACAAGCGTCGTAGCTGGAGAAGCCTCCGCTGATCTTATCGACATAATGAGGCGGACGCATGAACTTAATCTTGTAATCATACCTGTTGTAGAGCAGCTCATCCAGCCTTGACAGGTCATATACGACCTCATCCAGCGAATCCATGTGTTTCCTTCCGCCGTAAACCAGAGGCTTTTTGCCGAAGAGAACATGGGAATAGGTGTGGTTTGTGATCTGATGACCGCCTTTAAGTATGCGCTCTACAAGCTGGGGACAGTTGACAGCGCCGCCGAAATGATCCTTGTCGATGTCGGGATAATGGTCATAAGCGATGCCGCCCCATGTGGCCGAACCATGCTTGCCGGCAGAGTCGGGATAGTTGCCCGATGTATCGCCAACGATATCGAAAGTTCCTTTGGCATTATGCCTTTCAAGAGTCTCGAGAAGCACAAGGGTAAGAGGCTTGCCGTCGAAATGGTCGGGAGATGCGGGAAGAGCCATGGGTCCATCATCAAAGGTCATGGCACATACTCGATGATTGGTTTTTACACGCTCGATTCTCCTGACGGGAGAAAGATATACCGGAGTACGTTTATCGATCTCATCTTTAAGGGCGTGTTTGGCCTTTTTGGCAAGGCCTATAGCTGTTGTTAGAATTGACATGATCTCACCTTCTGATAATATCTAAGATTAAACAATAGAATATATATACAAATGCTTTGAGATAACGCAATGGGGAAGCGCCGCTGCGCCTGCATTTGGCAAACTGAGAAAGCCCCTTGTTTATTCGGGGAGTATTTCTGACAAATGCGGGGGAAAAGCTGCCTTCGGCCAGAGCTTTGTGCATGCAGTTAAGGCTTTTTTCCGTACATTCAAGTTCCGTATATGAATTGCCCAGTTCCGAATGGTGATGAGCGTCGCTGCCGGCCGTCATAGGCTTACCGAGTCTGTGTGCAAGCTCAAATGCAAGTTCGTTTGCATCGGGTTTTTTAAAACAGGCGCGGGAGTTATATACCTCTACTGCATCGGCAAGAGCGGCGAAGCTTTCGTTTACAGAGCTTCTGCGTTCATAGGGGTGGGCCCATATCGCATATCCTCCGAGAGAATGTATCTCATCTATGGCCTCCTCGGCCGAAGGGAGGCGGCCGCTCTGGGCACGGAGGCAGGAGGGGAGCGAGTTTATAAACAGCCCGACAATGTGTCCGTCAGAGGTCGAACATTCGCAGGCCGGAATGACGGTGACATCTTTGAAGTCACAAGGCTGAGACAGCAGGTCGTGATCTGCTATGGCAACGGCATCGAGGCCCTTGCGGGCGGC
>JAFQVZ010000089.1 GCA_017407765.1 Clostridia bacterium
ACCCGGCACATGATACCGGCACAGGCGGCTATATCCTCTCTTCTCAGTTCTCTGATCATTTATCTTCCCCTTCTGGAAAATACAACCGCCAGCAGAACGATAACAACAAGAACAACTGCCGCTGCCACCACGACAATAAGAGGAAACGCATTGCCCGAAACAAATATGGCTGTTGGGCCATCGGCTCCGCCGATCACTCCCACACTCGATGCATCTCCACAGCCTGAAAGAAACAGAAAAGCCGCCATCAAAGCCAAAAATCTCAGCACCATAATGCACTCCAATCTATATGCTTGCCGTGTTTTGCAAGGAACTCGTTAGCTTTGTTAAAATGTCCGCACCCGAAGAAGCCGTTATGAGCCGACAGCGGCGAAGGGTGAGCAGCGGTCAGAACAAGATGGGCAGGATTCGTGATAAGCCTTGCCTTGGCTTTAGCATTGGCTCCCCACAGCATAAACACCATAGGGCGTTCTCTCATATTCAATTTTGAAATGATGCTGTCGGTAAGGATGCTCCATCCGCAGTCGCGGTGTGAATTAGGGCTGGCCGCCCTTACCGTAAGAGCTGTGTTGAGCAGCAGAACGCCCTGCTCGGCCCATCCCAGAAGGCATCCGTGATCGGGTATTGCCATGCCGGTCTCTTCGCGCAGCTCTTTATAGATATTTACCAGTGAAGGAGGCGCAGGTACCCCCGGCCTGACCGAAAAGGCAAAGCCATGTGCCTGTCCCGGGCCATGATAGGGGTCCTGCCCCAGGATCACCACATTTACATCGTCATAATCGGTGAACTTGAGAGCATTGAATATATCATACATTCCGGGATAGACGGTATATGTGCCGTACTCGCGCTTGAGAAAACTCCTGATGCGCTGATAATAGTCAGAGGCAAAATCCTCGGCCAGTATCTCGTCCCATCTGTTGCCTATGTGGACCATAACAAGACCTCGCTTTAAAAACATCTTTATTTATATGATTATACAGTATACTATCCTTCCAAAGCAATAGAAAAGAGCCTCTCTCAGAAGAGGCTCTTTCTGTTTTGGTTTATTCGAGTTCAAACGCGCCGGTATAAAGCTGGTAATACTTACCCTTCTGAGCAATAAGCTCGTCGTGATCGCCGCGCTCGATAATATGGCCGTTTTCAAGCACCATGATAACATTGGAGTTCTGAACGGTGGACAGCCTGTGAGCAATAACAAATACTGTTCTGTCCTCCATAAGGGCATCCATGCCGCGCTGAACGATGGCCTCGGTGCGTGTGTCGATGCTGGAGGTAGCCTCGTCAAGGATCATTACGGGAGGATCGGCAACGGCAGCTCGGGCAATGGAGATAAGCTGTCTCTGTCCCTGCGAAAGGCCGGAGCCGTCACCTTCGAGCACCGTGTCATATCCCTGGGGCAGCAGCATGATGAAGTCGTGGGCATTGGCCAGTTTTGCCGCCGCAATACATTCGTCATCGGTGGCATCCAGCCTGCCGAAACGGATATTTTCCATGACCGTACCTGTGAAAAGATTGACATCCTGCAGTACAACGCCCAGAGAACGACTGAGATCTGACTACTTAATCATATTGATATTGATGCCGACATACCTGATCTTGCCGTCGTCGATGTCATAGAACCTGTTGATGAGGTTGGTGATTGTGGTCTTGCCGGCACCGGTAGCGCCTACAAAGGCCACCTTCTGTCCCGGCTTGGCATAAAGCGAGATAATATGAAGAACGGTTATATCCTCTACAAACCCAAAATCCACATCA
>JAFQVZ010000090.1 GCA_017407765.1 Clostridia bacterium
CGCTTGCGCTCGGTGGAGCCGAAGAGGAAGTGGTCGAGGATTATGCCGCTGACATAGGTGCCGAAGATGGCGAGGATGACCGTCTTTGCATCATAGAAGAACACCGAGGTCAGCGCCGCGGCAACGCCGACGGCCGAGGATGCCTTGCCCATATCCATGCGAAGGAAACGGTGCATCATCCTTGTGATAACATCGAGTCCGCCCGAGGATGCGTTGTAGCGGAAGAGGATGACCTGGCCTATTGCGATGATAAAGAGGCCGATGATCATGTCGAGGAATGGGTCGGCCATAACAGAGGTATAGCCGGGGAAGGCCATCTCGAGGGCAGCCATGATGGCCGGCATCATTATCGAGGTATAGACCGTCTTTGCCGCAAATTCCTTTCCGAGGAAGATGAGGCCGACGATCAGCAGGGATACGTTGAGGATAAAGGTGATGGTGGCGATAGAGAGGGGCACGACATTGGCGATGACCAGCGCCAGGCCGGCAACGCTGCCGACGGGGATGTTGCTGGGGGTCATAAAGAAGAAAACCGATGCCGAAACTATGGCTATGCCGAGGGTTATCATCAGCATGGTGCTGATGGCAGATGACTTATGCTGCATAGGGGGATACCTCCTGAGTGTTTATGTAAATAATGGTAACATTTTAAGGCCCTTTATGCAAGAGGTTTAGCATGGGGGTTAAAAAGGGCTGTCAACGAAGGTGACTGGGGGATATTGTAGGGGCGATTCACGAATCGCCCGCCGTATCCAAGGCTCCTTTTGAAAGGAGTACCAAAGGCACTAGCTTCGCGTCGCTGTCAAGACTGAGGTTTGGCAAAATGGCTTCCCCCTGTGTGGGGAAGCTGTCGGCCTTGTGCCGACTGATGAGGGGTCGCGAAGCGCTTTACAGGTAACTGGACGCAGTTCACCTCATCCACCGCCGTGCGGCGGTCCCCCTTCCCCATCGAGGGGAAGGCAGAGCCAAACACCCGTCACCTGATGGTGACATCCTCTTCACCGAAGAGGGCCAAGAAACGGCCCCTTCGCATCCGAGCCGTCCCTCTTGTAAAAGTTTATTGATAGGAGTATAATAACTCTATGCGATAAATCAATAAAGGAAAGAGGTTTTGTTATGACTGCGGTCAAAAAAGTATTCGGCAGATTTATCGGCGATAAGGCCTTTTACGGCATGATACTTTCCATCGCCATCCCAATGATGATCCAGAATGGCATCACCAACTTTGTCAACCTACTTGATAATATTATGGTCGGTCAGCTGGGAACCGAGTCGATGTCGGGCGTTGCCATCGCCAACCAGCTGATTTTCGTATTTAATCTTTGTGTATTCGGCGGCATCTCGGGCGCCGGCATCTTCTGCGCCCAGTTCTTCGGTTCGGGCAACAGCGAAGGTGTTCGCCAGACCTTCCGTTTCAAGCTCATCCTCTGCGCGCTGCTGTGCGTTGCATTCATAAGCATATTCATGCTTTTTGACGACCAGCTTCTGTCGCTCTATCTCCATGAGTCGGATTCGGGCGACCTTGCCATGACCCTCAGCGAGGGCAAGACCTATCTTATGATAATGCTTGTGGGCCTTATTCCCTTTGCTGTCACCAGCTCTTATGTAGGCACTCTGCGCGAGACCGGCGAGACCATGCTGCCCATGAAGGCCGGCATCGCCGCCGTTCTGGTCAACTTTGTGTTCAACTGGCTGCTGATCTTCGGCAACCTCGGCTTCCCCGTGATGGGTGTTGCCGGCGCGGCGGTCGCCACAGTCCTCTCGCGTTATGTCGAGCTTGTTATTGTTGTAGTATGGGCGCACACCCATAAGCAGAAGCATCCGTATATGGAGGGACTCTATTCCAGCCTTCATATTTCGGGCACTCTGCTTGCGAGCATCATCCGCAAGGGCTGGCCTCTGCTGCTCAACGAGCTGCTTTATTCCATAGGCACGACGATGATAATCCAGTGCTATTCCATGAGGGGCCTTTCGGCTATTGCGGCCGTCAACATATCGTCGACCCTCTCCAACCTGTTTAAGGTAGTATTCTTCGCTTCGGGCAATGCCATTGCCATCATCGTCGGCAACCTGCTGGGGGCCGGACGAATGGAGGAGGCAAGGGAGACCGACTATAAGATGATCTTCACTTCGGTAGTCATGTGCGGACTTATCGGTATGGCTCTGTTCATCGTGGCTCCGCTGTTCCCCGCCATGTATAACACGACCGATGAAGTGCGCGAGCTGGCAACGGTGTTCCTGCGCATCACCGCCATCATCATGCCGGTAATGTCTTTTAATCATTGCTGCTATTTCACCCTGCGCTCGGGCGGCAAGACCATCATCACCTTTATTTTCGACAGTATGTTCATCTGGGTGGTGCTGCTGCCTCCCACATTTGCAGTGGCCAAGCTGACAGCGCTCAGCGTAGTGTTCATGTATGCCATGGTCCAGGGGCTCGAGCTTATCAAGTCGGTCCTCGGCTTCATTCTCGTAAAGGGAGGATCCTGGATCTCGAATATTGTCATTGCCGATATCTAAATATGCCGCAAAACCGCCCTTCGGGGCGGTTTTCTTATGCCGTAGTGCCCCTTGCCTTGACTAAGCCGCGGCACGGGTGATATAATACTTAGGTTAATGATATAATGGCAATGGAAGGCTCATTTGAGCCTGTTTCGTATAAGAGAAAGGGGACTGTGATTATGTGGATCGCGTCTAATTGGAAGGATTACAGGCTGCTCGACTGCGGCGGCGGACAGAGATATGAAAAGTGGGGAAACCAGTTCCTGGTTCGTCCCGACCCCCAGGCGATCTGGGAGCCCGCGCGCAAGTGGGATAAGGTGAACGCCATATACCACCGCAGCAACACGGGCGGCGGCAGCTGGGAGGTATTTTCTCTTCCCGAAAGCTGGCGCATCAGCTATAAGAACATCACCTTTAACATCAAGCCTATGAGCTTCAAGCACACCGGCGTATTCCCCGAGCAGGGCGCCAACTGGGATTTCATCACCGAGATGATCGCAAAGCGCCGCGCGCAGGGCAGAGAGGTGAATGTTCTTAACCTCTTTGCATACACAGGCGGCGCAACTATGGCTGCTGCGGCTGCAGGCGCCAAGGTCTGCCATGTCGATGCCTCCAAGGGCATGGTTTCGTGGGCCAAGGAGAACGCCAAAAGCTCGGGCCTTGCTGAGGCACCCATCCGCTATATCGTCGATGACTGCATCAAGTTCGTAAACCGCGAGATCAAGCGCGGCCATAAGTATGATGCCATCATCATGGATCCTCCCTCTTACGGCAGAGGTCCTTCGGGCGAGGTGTGGCGCTTTGAGGACAATATCTATGATTTCGTGCGCCTCTGCGCAGGCGTTCTGAGCGACGATCCTCTGTTTGTGATCATCAGCTCCTACACAGCCGGCGTTTCTCCCTCGGTGCCCGAATATATCCTTGCGCGCACTATCGGCCAGCGCTTTGGCGGAAAGACAGCCTCCAGCGAGCTGGGTCTGACTGTCGAGTCCACCGGTCTTGCTCTGCCCTGCGGCCACACCTCGAGGTGGATCGGAGAATAATGGAAGAATATATCATAAAAGCTGAAAATATTTCCTACAGCTATCCCGCAGCCGACGAAAAAGAGTCTGACATGGCTCTTGACGGCGTCACCATAAAGGTTAAAAAGGGCGAGTTTGTTGCCGTGCTTGGCCATAACGGCAGCGGCAAGTCGACCTTTGCCAAGCATCTTAATGCCATTTTGCTGCCCGAGGGCGGTGCCGTCTATGTAGACGGAATGGACACAAAAAACGAGGAGCTTCTGCTGGCCATCCGCGAGAAGTGCGGCATGGTGTTTCAGAACCCCGACAATCAGATAGTCGCCACCGTTGTGGAGGAAGATGTTGCCTTTGCCCCCGAAAATATGGGCGTTGCCCCTTCGGAGATCAGAAGGCGCGTTGACGAGTGCCTCGATATCGTCGGCATGGGCGAGTTCAAGCGTCATGCTCCCCATCTGCTTTCGGGCGGACAGAAGCAGCGCATCGCAATCGCAGGTGTTCTTGCCATGCAGCCCGAGGTGCTGGTAATGGACGAGCCCACCGCCATGCTCGACCCTTCGGGCAGGCGCGAGGTCATGAACACCGTGCTCAGGCTGTGCCGCGAGCAGCAGATGACCGTCGTGCTCATCACCCATCATATGGACGAGGCGGCGCTGGCTCAGCGCGTTATCGTTATGAGCGGCGGCAAGGTGGCTCTTGAGGGCACGCCCCGCGAGGTTTTTTCAAGGGTAGAGGAGATCCACTCGCTGGCCCTTCTTCCTCCTCAGACCATCGACCTTGCCTACAGGCTGAAGCAGCATGGGTACGACCTGCCTCTTGACGCCCTTACTGTCGAGGAAGCGGCCGATATGCTGGAGAAATTCCTCAGATAATATGCACTTACAGCGATATTTGTCGCAAATTATACTAATAGTAATCAAAAGGAGATGAGCCGTATGGCCGATATCCTCTCGGTAGAAAACATATCCCATATATATTCGGCCGGCACCCCCTTTGAAAGGGCGGCCATCAAAAACCTTTCGCTCTCCATCCGCGAGGGCGAGTTCGTTGGCCTTATAGGCCACACGGGAAGCGGAAAGTCGACCCTTGTTCAGCATTTCAACGGCCTGCTCAAGCCCACGAGCGGCAGGGTGCTGGTGGACGGTGTCGATATCCATTCCTCCAAGGAGAAAACAAGAGAGGCCCGCTTTAAGGTCGGCCTTGTTTTCCAGTATCCCGAATATCAGCTCTTTGAAGAGACGGTTTATA
>JAFQVZ010000091.1 GCA_017407765.1 Clostridia bacterium
TGCGTTCATCTCGTTCTCTTCGGCTATGCGGCGTGCGTTTCGGATCTCGGCATCGCTGGCATTGGGGCCGTCGGGGCCCATCAGCATTCTCACCATATCGTCGGTGAGGCCCGAGGCATCGCCCTTTTCGAGGCGGTGGACGGCAATGATCCGGTCGATCTTTTCGCTGCCTTCGCTCGGTATACCATACATGAACTTCAGCATACCCTCGGGCATGCCCATCTGATTTTCGATCTCGGTGAACTCATGGTCATCGGGCTTGCGGTATGTATAGCGGTCTTCCTCGGGGTCGGGGATAATGATCGGATCGGGCTCGAAGATATCATCATCGTCATCATCATAATCTTCGGGTTCAAAGTCTTCGAGCGCTTTGGCCTTGGCGGCAAGACGTCGGATAACGGAGCCGATATCCTTATGGAGCTGATGGTCAAAGAGGCTGGGGTATTTACTGCTTGCAAGATGCTCCATCAGCAGCTCTGTGTCGCCGGCATAGAGGGGAGCAACAAAGCCCATGGCGTCGTTATCGTCATGTCTCACCATGTCGCCCCAAAGGGCATCGTACACAGCATCGGTTTCTTCTATATTCAGAGCCATTTTAGCAGCCCATGCTTCACAGTCCTCCTGACAGGTGGCAAGCAGCGGGACGAGCAGTGCGGAGGGCAGGCGCTGCGAGCTGTCGCCGTGTACTTCTGCTGTATAGTCGGGCCTGAGCAGGAAATAATGCTCGTTTCCGCCATTATTCTCTACGGGGATATCGCGCAGCTCGGAAACTCTGACGCCGTGAAGGAAGTTATAAAGCATGGCTGCTCTGGGGTCGCTGAGGCCCGAGAAGCCATAGGCACGGAGGCCGTCTTCCCATGTTTCGGGTGCATCATAGCACAGCATCTTTGCAAAAAGCTCGAGGATATAGCTGCAGTCTTCCTCATCGGCCTCAATGCCTTCGCCATCCAGCAGATCGGTCATACGCATATAGAGGCTGTCGTAAATATCGGAGAGGAAGTTGGCCGCAAGCTCCTCATTCAGGCAGAAGGGGCCGCAGAGGCTGAGATATGTGCGCAGAAGCTCGGGCGGAGCGCATCTGACAACGAGGGAGGAAAGCCTGCGGTCAAATGCCTCGGACATGCCTGTGATGAAATAGCCCTTTTCGCGAAGATCCTCGATCTTCTCGTTTATTTCATCCATGTCAATGGGGATGGTTATCTCATTCTGCTTCTTTTCTTCGGCATCAAGGCGTTCAAGCTCGCCGTTTACAAACCTGAGGATATCGTCGATGTTTGAAAAATCAAGGTTATCGGGAATGTTGATATTATCGGGCATGGTTTATACCTCGCTTTTCTTTTGATGGTTTAATTATATAATGTATTATATTTGGTGTCAAAGCAGAAGATGGAGTTTTGATGTGTCTGTGAAACAAACGGCTTTTTAAGATTATTTACGAATAAATGTTTGATTTACATAATCATATATGGTATATTTGAAATATAAAATCGAACATTTATACCCCGAAAAGGGAGGTAAAATACTTATGGCAAGCAAGCTTTTAAGCCCAAAACGCAAGGCTATCCTTGATTACATCGAGCAGTTCACCCTCGAGAACGGCTATGCACCCTCGGTGCGCGAGATCGGCGACGCAGTCGGCCTGCGCTCGCCCTCCACGGTCCATTCTCACCTGCGCATCCTCGAGGATAACGGCCTGCTGCAGAAGAGCAAGGGCAAGACCCGCACTCTGTCTATCTCGGGCCAGACCAACTATAAGAATGTTCCCCTTGTGGGCACGGTCCGCGCCGGCGCGCCCATCCTTGCCCAGCAGGAGACTGTCGGCTATGTCCCCTTCGAGGGAAGCGGCGGAGGCGAGCTCTTTGCCCTCACCGTCCGCGGCGACAGCATGAAGGATGCCGCCATCCTTGAGGACGACGTCGTTATCGTAAGGCAGCAGCCCACCGCCGATAACGGCCAGATCGTTGTTGCCCTCATCGACGACGAGGCAACGGTAAAGCGCCTTAAGATCGAAAAGGGCCATATCTGGCTCATGCCCGAAAACCCCGACTATCAGCCCATCGACGGACAGAACTGCTCTATCCTCGGCGTGGTAGTTGCAGTATACCGCTACAATGTCCGCTAAAGCTGCCAAAGGCGCCGTGACGGCACAAAGCCCCGTCACCGCCCTTCCCGGCTTCGGCCCCAAACGAGCCAAGCTGCTGGAAAAGCTGGGGATAAAAAAGGTGGGCGACTTCATAAGCTATTTTCCCCGCGACTATGAAGACCGCACGAGCATCCACAGCCTTTCCCGCGCGCCACAGGAGTCCAAGGCCTGCTATCGCCTTATGGTGGCCTCCGACCCCACCCTTGCAAGGCTGCAGAGGGGCATGGAACTGGTCAAGGCAAGGGCATTTGATGACACGGGGAGTATAGAACTTGTGTTTTTCAACAGACCGTATACGAAAAACCAGCTCAAAAAGGGCACCGAGTATATTTTCTACGGCAAAGTGGAGGGCTATCCCCGAAGGCCCAGCCTTGTGAACCCCCTCTTTGAAGAGGTGGGAAACGAGGGCAGCGTCACCGGCAGGATCCTTCCGGTGTATCCTCTTTCAAGCGGAATATCCTCGGGCATGGTCGAGCAGGGGGTCAGAGCCGCCCTCGAGGTCTGCTCTATTCCCGCATCTCCCCTGCCCCCTCAGCTGGAGCGCGACCTGGGCCTTATGGATGCCGAAGAGTCATACCATCAGATACATTTTCCCGACAGCCTTGAAAAGGCGGCCGAGGCAAGGCGAAGGTTCGCCTTCGAGGAGCTTTATGTCTTCTGCTGCGCTTCGGTAGGGCTCAAATGGGAGGCCAAGACAAGGATATCCCGCGTGCTCGACCATTATGACCCCAGATCCTTCTATGACGAGCTGCCCTTCAGGCCCACTAACGCTCAGAAAAGGGCCATATCGGAGGCCTTTGCCGATATGTGCTCGATAAACCGCATGAACCGCCTTGTTCAGGGCGATGTCGGCTCGGGCAAGACCCTGGTTGCCGCCGCCTGTGCTTGGCTGTGCTTTAAAAATCACCGTCAGGCCGTTATCATGGCCCCCACCGAGCTGCTGGCAAGGCAGCATCAGAAGACCCTTTCGGGAATGTTGGCCCCCTTCGGCATTAAGGTGGGCCTGCTGGTGTCGGCAATGCCGGTGGCCGAGAAAAAGGCCGCCCTTATGTCGGCGGCCAGCGGCGAGTTCAATGTTATCTGCGGCACCCATGCCCTGATACAGAATGTGGTGGAGTTCACCGATCCCGCCCTCTTCGTGGTCGACGAGCAGCACCGTTTCGGCGTTGCCCAGCGCTCGGCCCTTGCTAAAAAGCAGCCCGACAGCCACATGCTGGTCATGTCGGCCACCCCCATCCCCCGAACCCTGTCCCTTATCATTTTCGGCGACCTCGACCTTTCGGTCATCGACCAGATGCCGAACGGGCGCCTGCCCATCGAGACCTATTCCATCGGCGAGGACAAGCGTCAGCGCATGGAGAGCTTCCTGCTCAAGCAGGTGCAGGCCGGCGGTCAGGCCTATATCGTCTGCCCTCTTATCGAGGAGGGCGAAAGCGGCCGCGAGAGCGCCGAGGAATATGTTGAAAAGCTGCGCCGCGCCCTGCCAACTCTGCGCATCGGCCTGATGCACGGCAGGCTGGCCGCCAAGGCCAAGGACGAGGTGATGACTCAGTTTGCGGCAGGACAGCTGGATGTTCTGGTTTCCACCACCGTCATCGAGGTCGGCATCGACGTTCCCAACGCCAACCTTATGATCATCGAGGATTCCGAGAGCTTCGGCCTTTCGCAGCTCCATCAGCTCAGAGGCCGCGTCGGACGCGGATCGAGGCAGTCCTACTGCATCCTCATGCGTAAGGGCAAGAGGATACCGAGGCTGGATGTTATCTGCAACACCTCCGACGGCTTCAAGGTGGCCGAGGAGGACCTGAGGCTTCGCGGCCCCGGCGACTTTTTCGGCCAGAGGCAGCACGGCCTTCCGGCCTTTCAGCTGGCCGATCTGTCGAGCGACCTGACCATGTTTGAGCAGGCGCGCAGGGCGGCTGAGGAGACCTTCCGCCGCGACCCCGACCTGTCACTGCCCGAGAATGCCGTTCTCAGCGAGAAGGTCAAAGCCATGCTCACCGACGAAGGCGGCATAAAACTTAATTAAAATAATGACCCGCTCCAAAAATGGGGCGGGTTTTTGTGCCCTCTCCGTCAGCTATCGCTGCCACCTCTCCCTATGGGAGAGCCAAGAGCCCTCTTCCCCAAAGAGGGTGGCAGGCGGAGCCTGACGGGTGTTTGGCTCTGCCTTCCCCTCGATGGGGAAGGGGGACCGCCGCACGGCGGTGGATGAGGTGAACTGCGTCCAGTTACCTGTAAA
>JAFQVZ010000007.1 GCA_017407765.1 Clostridia bacterium
AAGTATCAGACCAATAAGCTGTTCCACAGATAAGGAGAGCTCTTGATGAAGACCCTTCTGCACGTCTGCTGCGCTCCATGCTCGATCATGTGCATCGAGACCCTTAAGAACAAGGGGCATGAGGTGTCGGCATTCTGGTATAACATAAATATCCATCCCTTCACCGAGTATAAGGCCCGCCGCGATGCCATGAAGGCCTATGCCGAGAGCATCGGCCTGCCGTTGATCGTCGATGACAACTACGGTCTGCGCGAGTTTGTGGTGAATGTGGCCGATAATATAATGGCGAGGTGCGTGTTCTGCTACCGCAGCCGCCTTGAGCGCACGGCGAGGGAGGCGAAGGAAAAAGGTTTTGATGCCTTCACCACATCTCTTCTCGTTAGTCCCTATCAGAACCGCGAGGCCATCATAAAGATCGGCCGTGAGGTGGGGGAGAAATACGGAGTCGAGTTTTTGCCTGAAGATTTCAGGCCATTCTTCCACGAGGGGCAGGACAGGGCGAAAGAGCTTGATATCTATATGCAGAAATACTGCGGCTGCATCTTCAGCGAAGAAGAGCGGTTTTCTAACAGAAGAAAGAAAGAACTCAAGCGCATGGCTGCGGCTCAGCGCGAGGCAGAACAGAAGCAGTAAGCTCTTCTTCGCGCGAGCAAAGATGCGAGCCGCTGCGATAAGCAGCGCCCGATTTGCGGCTCAGCGCTCCGAGAATGGCCCTCAGGCCAATTAAAAGCAATAAACGAAAAACTACCCCACAGAGGACGAGCTTCTTCTGTGGGGCGTTTTGAAGGAGATATAGGATATGACCGATTTTCAGCAGAATCTTATCACCATGGCGGTCATTGCGGTGCTTGCTGTTCTGCAGGGGCATCTGTCGCGCAAGGAGAATAACCGCATTGGCATGATCCTGCCGCTGGTGTTCGTTTTCGTCGCGGTGACATCGATAGTATGGACCATGAAGGAATACGATTCCTCGGTGGCCGCGAGTGTGGCATCGAGTGCTTTAAGCATCGCAGCCGGTCTGTTCGGCATCTACTGGGTCATCAGACGCAGGATGCCTGCAAGTGCTGCACAGCCTGTGAAGAAAAAGGCCAAGACAGGCAGGAAAAAGAAGAAATAAAAAATGCTCCCCTCTGGGAGCATTTTTTGTTATGCAGAATTACTCTCTTACATATACGCCTTCGATAACGCAGATATACTGGCGGTGAAGGTCGTCGTCGGCAACACCCTTATAGTTGGTGTTTCTGACCTCGTCGGGGAGGAGAGAGGCATCAAACTGCTGGTCGTAGAGTTTGCGTACTGTGAGGATAACACGAGCCTCCTCGAATGCCTTGAGGCCTTCTACATTGGTGGGAGTCAGGCCCGAGTCATTCATCTTGTCCATGTCGCGGCCCGACTTGGTGCCGAGAGTCATGAGCTGAGGACGGTATTCATCCTTGCCGAAGATGGAAACGGTGAAGCGCTCGGATGCCTCGGTGTACTTATAGGTATGGCGGCAGGGACGAACGAAGACTGTGCATACGGGACGGTTCCAGAGGCAGCCGATGGTGCCCCAGGAGATGGTCATTGTATTATAGTCCTCGAGTGTGCCGGCTGTCAGCAGAGCCCAGTCCTCATTGAAGAGGTTATAGGCGTTGCCCTCCAGCTCGCGAGGTGTGATTTTGCGAAAAGCCATTGTTTTTATGCTCCTTTTGATAACAATATGTATAATTTTGTTTTAATATTGCAGATAGTGTCGAAAGTTACCCCTGCATACGCAGCTGGAAATCACCCCTGCATACGCAGCTGCATTTCTTTCCACTGGTCGCGGGTAAGGGTAACACTGCGGGGTTTCGAGCCCTCGAAGGGGCCGACGATGCCGCGCTCTTCCATTATGTCGATCAGGCGGGCGGCTCTCGCATAACCCAGCTTGAGCTTGCGCTGAAGAAGCGATGTGGAGGCCTCGCCGCGCTCGACAACAACTGAGATAGCCTCAAGCAGCAGAGGATCATCTCCGTCGACGGGGCTACCCGAGCCATTGCCCTTTTCGCCGTTTCCGTTTTCGGCGGCTTCGGCCTGGCGCTCGATATGATCCATGATCTCCTGCGAGTATTCGACTGTGCCGGTGTTCTTGACGAACTCGATTACCGACTCTACCTCCTTGGTGCTGATGAAGCAGCCCTGAACACGCTGAGGCTTGCCTGCGCCGAGGGGGTTATACAGCATATCGCCGCGGCCGATGAGCTTTTCGGCGCCGGTCTGGTCGAGGATGATCCTCGATTCGATCTGGGATGCGACCGCAAAGGCAACGCGGGAGGGGATGTTGGCCTTCATGATGCCTGTGATAACGTCGGCCGAGGGGCGCTGGGTGGCGATGATGAGGTGCATGCCGGCGGCGCGGGCCATCTGAGCGATACGGGCGATCGACTCTTCGACTTCGCGTGCGGCTACAAACATAAGGTCGGCCAGCTCGTCGATAACTATAACGATCTGGGGCAGAGTGGGCTCTCCGTTTGCACGGGCCTGCTCGTTATATGCTTCAAGGGTGCGGACGTTATGCTCGCTGAGCAGCCTGTAGCGGCGCATCATTTCGCCTACCGCCCAGTTGAGGGCGCCCGCTGCCTTCTTGGGGTCGGTTACAACGGGAATAAGCAGGTGAGGGATGCCGTTATACATACCCAGCTCGATCATCTTGGGGTCGACCATGATGAGGCGGACCTCTTCGGGAGTGGATTTGTAGATAAGGCTGATAAGGATCGAGTTGATGCAGACCGACTTGCCCGAACCGGTGGTGCCGGCGATGAGCATATGGGGCATCTTGGCAACATCACCGACGACACACTGTCCGGCGATATCCTTGCCGACTGCGAAGGAAAGCTTCGACTTGGCCGACGAGAAGGCCTTGTTCTGAAGGATGTCGCGGAGGCTTACGACCTCCTGAACATCGTTGGGGACCTCGATACCTACCGAGTTATTGGAAGGAATGGGGGCGATTCGAACCGAGGCCGCACCCAGCGAGAGGGCGATGTCGTCGGAAAGGGATGTGACCTTCGAGAACTTGACGCCGCGCTGGAGCTGGAGCTCATAGCGGGTGACTGTGGGGCCCTTGGTCACGTTTACGATGGCAGCCTCGATATTGAAGCTCTTAAGTGTGTCGACCAGCCTTTCGGCACATCTGACAATGCTGTCGTGGTCGGCGCCTATGCCGGGGTCGCCGGGGGTAAGCAGCGACAGAGGGGGATAGATATACTGGCCCTGGTCTATGATGGGGGTGTTGGAAACTGCGGTGAGGAGCTCTCCCACATCGTTGTTCTCGGCGGCCTTCTCATGGGCTTCGCCGGCTGCCTGACGCTTTTCGTCAAGCGACATTTCAGGAGGGGGAGGGTTGTCCTCGGTGAAGATATCAAAGGCCGGGGTGACCGAAGGGGCCTTTGCCTCGGGCTTTGCTTTTTTGTCCATCTCTTCAAAATCGAAGGGAGGGATGTCGCTACTTCCGATCTTTTCGACAAGAGGTGCCGTGCCCGAAGAGGAAGGTGTCTGGATATTGGGCTCGGCTGCAGGCTTGGGGGCCGGAGCGGAGCTTCCATTCTCGCGGAGGATATCGGCAAAGGAGGACGCGGGAGCCTTGCCGCCGCCCGAAAGCTCGACATCCATCGATTCATATTCGGGAACGACGGGAGCTGTGGGATCCTTGCGGGCAGGCTTTTCGGCCTGAGCCGGCTTGTCCTTGCGGAAAAAGTCGATGAAGGGCGAAGACTTGGCTGCGGGAGCATCATTTTTTCTGATCTCCGCAGTTACGGGCTTATCAGCCGCAGGTCTGCGCTTTTCGGGGAAGTCGTAATTCTCGGGGATAACAGCCTGCTCCTTCTGCTGAGAGATGGGAGTTCTTATGCTCTTGCCGCGGCCTTTTTTATAAACACCGGTCTCGGCTTCATCTTCTTCGTCATCGATATCCTCTTCAGGCGAGGGACGGAGCTTTTTGAGAAAGACGATGGGGTTGGTGCCGGTGGTGATGAAGCAGCACACCACGAGGGCGATGAAGCAGATGAATATGCCTCCGCCCGCCGATACGGCTGCCTTGAGCAGGCGGCCGAGGCTGCCCGAGATAAGGCCGCCCGATGTGAGGGAGGCGCCGGTCTGACAGAGGCGCTTGAGGCCCTCAAAGCCCGAAGGATACTGGCTGATGTCGCGCACCATGTGGCCCATCGAGCCAAAAAGCATCGGGATAAAGGCTGCCGAGATCTCGCGGGCACGCACCTTGTTTTTCATGCGGATGATAAGCATGACTGCGAGATAAATGAACACCAGCGGTGTGAGGTAATAGCCGTAACCGATGAGAGCGCCGAAAAGGCTGCGGTACCAGTCAAGCATGAAGCCCTTGATATTAAAGAGCGACAGA
>JAFQVZ010000092.1 GCA_017407765.1 Clostridia bacterium
CCAACTTTTTATCCATAAGCTATCCTCTTTTCTGCCGAATCGAAGGTTTGTTTATACTTCGGGCAATATTATATTACAGTATACCAAAAAATGTTTCAGATGTAAAGGGACGAGAGGCTCCTGCGTTGTTTCTGTCATATATCGTTCAAAAAGCCGCCCCAAAGGGCGGCTTTTGATCTTATCGCTCGTTATTGTCCGTAATAATAGTGATTATGGGAAGGACCATGGGGCGGCGCTTGATCTCCTTATAGAGATATTCGCCGAGGTCGTCACGGATTCGGTTTTTTATGGAGTTGCGGTCGCGTGTGCGCCTCTCGGCAATGCACTTTTCAATGGCATTGCGTGTGATCTCCTTCATGCCGTCGATCAGGTCGCCCTGCTCGCGTGCATAGATGAAGCCGCGTGTCATGATATCGGGGCCCGAAAGCACCTGAGTCATATCGCGGTTGAAGATAGCCTCGGCAACGATGATACCCTCTTCGCTGAGCACCTTGCGCTCACGAAGGACTGCCGAACCTACATCACCTACGCCATATCCATCGACAAGTACTCGTCCTGCCTGAACCGATGTGTTGCGGTATACCCTCTCGCCGTCCAGCTCGACCACCTGTCCCAGCTCGCCGATAATGACGTTCTCTTCCTTTACGCCGCACTGGACGCCCAGCTCGCCGTGGATAAGCAGATGGCGGTGCTCGCCGTGAACGGGCATGAAGAACTTGGGCCTTGTCAGAGCGAGGATCATCTTGAGCTCTTCCTGGCAGGCATGGCCCGAAACATGGACATCGGCGATGGCATTGTATACCACCTCGGCACCCTTCTTGAATAGCTCGTTGATCATGCCCGAGATCGATTTCTCGTTGCCGGGAATAGGCGATGCCGAGATGATGATGCGGTCGCCGCTGCCTACCTCGATGCTGCGGTGACCGGTGAAGGCCATTCGGTGAAGAGCGCTCATAGGCTCGCCCTGGCTGCCGGTGGTGATGACCACGATCTTATCCATGGGATAACGGTTTATGTCGTGCAGCTCGATGATCGTGCCTTCGGGGGCCTTGATATAACCCAGCTCAAGCGCAACATTCAGGATATTTTCCATGCTGCGGCCCGAAACAGCCACCTTACGACCGTACTTGACGGCGCAGGAGATGATCTGCTGGATGCGGTCGACATTGGAAGCGAAGCTTGCGACGATGATCCTTCGGTCGCAGCCCTTGAAGTATGCATCAAAGGTCTTTCCTACCTTGCGCTCGCTCATGGAGAAGCCGGCACGCTCGGCGTTGGTCGAGTCGCTCATCAGCAGCAGTACCCCTTCCCTGCCCAGAGCACCGAAGCGCTCGAGGTCGATCATCTGTCCCTTTACGGGTGTGGGGTCGATCTTAAAGTCGCCGGTCATGACCACAGTACCGACGGGTGTCTTTATCGCAAAGCCGCAGGCATCGGCGATAGAATGGTTGACTCGGATGAACTCGATATTGAAGCAGCCCAGCTGAACACGGTCTCCGGGGCGCTTGACATTGATCTTTACCTTGCCGAGATTCTTGTGCTCGCCTACCTTGAGGGATACAAGGCCGGCTGTAAGGGCCGTGCAGTAGATGGGAGCCTTGATCTCGCGCAGGAGATAAGGTATGGCGCCGATATGATCCTCATGCGCATGGGTGATCACCACGCCGCGCACCTTGTCTTTATTCTTGACGAGATAACTCATGTCGGGGATAACGAGATCGACGCCGGGAAGCTCTTCGTCGGGGAAGGTCAGGCCGCAGTCGACGACGAAAATGTCATTTTCATATTCAAACACCGTCAGGTTCTTGCCTATCTCGCCGAGGCCGCCGAGAGGAATAATCTTCAGACGGGGCAGAGGTTTCTTTTCCTGAGGCTTCTTATCAGCTCTTTCGTTCTTGACTACCTTACGGAAAGCGCGGTGGGCCGACTCCATAAAGCTGTTCATCATTTCCTCGCTCTGGATCTTCTCGCGCTTCTTTTCACGAGCCTGCTTATCGGCTCTTCTTTTGTTGTTTGCCGCTCGATAACCGCGGCGGTCATGTTTTTTTGTTTCCATTAGTTCTCCGTTTCTTATCTGCGAAAGGCCAAAAGGCACCCTCATGTGAGTGGATGGAGCGCACCAAAACAAGGCCATCTCAGATGGCCGTTTATCCTCACCTTTCGCAATGGTGGTATTCAGCTTTTATATATCATACTCCGGCATAGACGACGCTCATGCACGGAGACAGCTTCTCTATAAATAAGTATGCCCACAAGCATACAATATTACTATATCACAGCTGGAGAAATTATGCAAATTTTATATATGAACTGTGCTTGCCACAGGCATCCCCGCATCTTAGCCCTCTTTTGAAAGAGGGTGGCATGCCGCAGGCATGACGGGTGTTTGGACATGCCTCCCTTGTGTAAAGGGAGGTGGGTGAGCAAAGCGAACCCGGAGAGGGCGCGTCTTAGCCCTCTTTTGAAAGAGGGTGGCATGCCGCAGGCATGACGGGTGTTTGGCCATGCCTCCCCTGTGTAAGGGGAGGTGGGTAACGCAGTTACCCGGAGGGGTTGTCAGCATGCTGCCGTCACAATCCCTCAGTCTGCTTTGCAGACAGCTCCCTTTGCACAAGGGAGCCATTTTGCCAAACCTCAGTCACCTTCGGTGACAGCTCGCCCAGAGGGAGAGCCAAGCCCCCTCATCCGTCTGCTTCGCAGCC
>JAFQVZ010000093.1 GCA_017407765.1 Clostridia bacterium
ATCCCGACGGGGAAAACCGTTCCAACAGCGACCTGAATCACAACAAGAGGGAAAAAAGCTGTCATACTTTTTATCGTGTAGAACAGCATAAATATCATAACCGCGCTCCATCTGTTCTCTGTCATCACAGCTTCTGTTGCAGCGATAAGATCAGAGCCTGAGATCAGCAAAGCTGCCCCTGCCCCCAACACCAATAATAAAAGTAAAATTATGACCGACCATTTTCTATATCTTCTCATTATCTGTCCTTTTCCGGTTTGTTTTGCGACACAGAACATAATTTGTCCAAAGCATAAGAGCCCCGGCACATTGAAAAATATAACAAAAAATGCTATTATATTATTAGCATAAGGGAGTAGTCAGCACCTGATCGAGTGCGGTGGTACCAACATCCTGGACGAAGTCCTGGTATTATCTTAAATGACGAGACTTATCCGCATATCAAGCGGGTGAGCCTCGTTTTTCTTTACCCGCCCAGTGAACAGGAGGAATAAATATGGCCGATTCCAATATCACAAAACGTGCCCTCGCCTCGGCTCTTAAAGAGCTTATGGAAACCATGCCCTTTGAAAAGATCACCATATCGCACATATGCGACAAGTGCTGCATGAACAGAAAAAGCTTTTACTATCATTTCAAGGACAAATACGATCTGGTAAACTGGATATATGACACCGAGTTCGTCGCAGTCGTCTGCCACATGAAAGACGACGATCCGTGGGTCCTTTTCAGCATGCTGTGCCGATATCTTTACGACAACCGAAGGTTTTACCGCAAAGCTCTGCAGATAAGAGGACAGAACTCGTTTTATGATCACTTTCACGAAACACTGGTTCCCATCACCGGCAAAGCCCTGCAGTATGCCGTTCCCGATACATCGGTAAAAACCGTTTCGGAAACCGGCCAGGCTTTTGCCAGAGAGTTTACAAGCAACTTTATTACCGATGGAATAATTGCGGCTCTTGAACGATGGCTTCTCGGGAAGAACGATATCAATGCCGACGACTTCCTTTTTCTTGTCCGCTCGATAACCGAAAAGCTTGCCGCCAGAGTATACGACCGACACTCAAATGAATAGACGTAAGCCTCCTGTCTTTAACAATATTGACGGGAGGCTTTTTTATCAACCGTCAGGCATTTTATCCTGTCGAAAAAGGTAACACTTGCAAAATTGTGTATAACTTTAGGGCAAGTGTGGAGTTATGTCTGATGAATAATTGAATGACTGACTTTATAATCTGCTCATATAAATCTATAACTCAACACACGAAAGGTGAAAAAATGAACAGATCTATCAAAGAAACAATGCAGAACATTGCGATCCAGCAGGCTCTCGACTATATCGAAGGCGATCCTGCCGAGAATCTTCCCAAGCTTATGTCGCTGGCCGACAAGCTGCTGCCCGAAGGCTGGTATAAGCCGCAGCGCGATGCAGTAAGAAATGCCATCGATGAGAAAAACAACTGGTATCAGCTCATCCTCAAGCTGTACGAGCTGGACCCCGGCGTCAGAAAGGCCTTTGTCGAAAACTTTGTCTTCAACGCCAGCCTCAAAGGCAGCGCTCTGCAGAAAGAAACACGCGAAAGAGAGGGCTGCAACGTACCATGGGCTATTCTCCTTGACCCCACCTCTGCCTGTAACCTGAGATGTACCGGATGCTGGGCCGCAGAATACGGCCATCAGCTCAACCTTAGCCTCGAGACCATCGACTCGATAATAAGACAGGGCAAGGAAATGGGCACCTATATGTATATCTACACAGGCGGAGAGCCCATGGTACGCAAAGCAGACCTTATCAGAATATGTGAGATGCATCCCGACTGCGCATTTCTGGCCTTCACCAACGGAACCCTTATAGACGAAGACTTCTGCCGGGAAATGCTGAGAGTTCGCAACTTTGTCCCTGCGATCTCGCTTGAAGGTTTTGAAGATGCCAACGATGCCCGCCGCGGACAGGGCGTTTATGATAAAGTCAAAAACGCCATGGCCCTGCTGAAAGCCCATAAACTCCCCTTCGGCATATCCACCTGCTATACGAGCCAGAACTTTGAAGATGTTACCAGCGAAGCCTTCTTCGATTATATGATCGAAAGCGGAGCGCTGTTTGTGTGGTTCTTCCACTATATGCCCGTTGGCAACAGCGCCGTTCCCGCCCTTTTGCCCTCGCCCGAGCAGCGAGAAGCCGTATACCGCCGCATCCGTGCCTTCCGCGACACCAAACCCATCTTCTCGATGGATTTCCAGAATGATGCCGAATATACCGGCGGCTGCATTGCCGGCGGCGAAAGCTACCTGCACATCAATGCCAAGGGCGATGTCGAGCCCTGCGTCTTCATCCACTATTCCAATGCCAATATCCACGAGGTATCGCTGCTGGATGCGCTCAAGAGCCCGCTCTTTATGGCTTATCACGACAACCAGCCCTTCAACGACAATATGCTCAGGCCTTGCCCCATGCTGGAAAATCCCGAATTCCTCCGCAGGATGGTAAAGGAATCGGGCGCTGTCAACACCGACTATGAGAGCCCTGAGGATGTTGACCATCTCTGCGATAAAACAACGCCTTATGCCGAAAACTGGAAGGCGACTGCCGACCGTCTCTGGTGTGAAAACCGCCAGTGTAAAAGCTGTTCTTCCTGCAGGACCAAATAACACTAAAAAATCTCCACAGATTTCTGTGGAGATTTTTATCTTATTTCTTTTTGAGTCCCAGCGGATAATAGATGTCAAGGCACAAAACAAGTCAAACACTCTTTGCATAAGTGATTATTGCGTGATAAACTATAATAAACCGTCAGTAAAGAGGTGATGTTATGGCAAACATAAGGGTGTGGACCAAACAGAGCAGCG
>JAFQVZ010000094.1 GCA_017407765.1 Clostridia bacterium
GATCCCTCCGAGCTTTCGGGTGTGACCAAAAGGAATGGAGGGATATGGCGGTTTTCAGGGGGAATGGCGCTACCATCACCCGTCAGGCTTCGCCTGCCACCCTCTTCACCGAAGAGGGCTAAGAAAATATCTTACAGCTTTACCTTCTTATATTCCTCGATGAAATCAAGAGCATACTGGGCGCAGCCGGCCAGCATCTTCTCGCCCCACTCCTTGGTGGCGGTGGTGGGATGGTCGATGCCTATCCAGCCGTTGTCGCTCATCTTGCGGACGCTGCGGCGTGTGAGGATGTCAAAGCCCTTGAAGTTGATGGATCCGAAGCCCGATGTGGTCAGGTTCTCGGTCAGATGCTGCAGGTTGTTGTCGCACATGAGGGAGGTGTCGACAAGGTCGTCACCTATGGCCATCATGGCAGCTGTCTCTTCGCCGCCGCCGTGGCCGCCCTTCCACGAGGGATCAAGTACCCATGCAAGTGTCCACCAGTTGAGGATGCAGCCCATGGCGCCCTTTCTGTCGAGATCCATGCACACCTGCTCGAGGGCAGCATTGTTGCCGCCGTGGCCGTTCATGAAGAGGAACTTGCGTGCGCCGTGCTTGTAAAGGCTCTCGGTGATCTTGGTGATAACAGCATGGAGGACTTCGGTGCCCAGGTTGACTGTGCCGGGGAAGTCGGAGAGATATTCGCAGGAGCCGTAGGGAACGGTGGGTGCGATCAGGACATCGCAGTTGGGCTCCATCAGCTCGATGATCTTGGAGGGAACAAGAAAGTCGGTGCCCAGAGCAACGTGCTTGCCGTGGCATTCGATGCTGCCTGTGCCGATAATGACCATGTCGTTATGCTTGAAGTATTCTTCAGCCTGTGTCCAGTTGATGCGTTCAAGTCTCATAATTTGGCAACTCCTTAAAAAGTTATATTTTTTACGGGTATTTCGTTATTTTTTATTATAATATGCTTTACCCCAAAAAAGCAACTGTGTTATACTGAAAACATAATATAAAACCATTACCCCGGAGGAAAAACCATGAACTTTTCAAATAATGTTCTACCCCTGTTTGTGAGCGGCGAGGAATCGGCCATTGCCAAGCTTTCCGACCCCACCCTTATCAAGCTCTCGATCGGCAACCCGCCCGACGAAGGCTTCCCCATCGAACGCATCCGAGCTATTTCCGAACGCCTGCTGAAGGACGACCCCTATTCCATGCTCAGCTATTCCACACCCGGAGGCCGTGCCGACCTTAAGGCGGCGGTAAAGACCTTCCTCAACCGCAGGTTCAAAACCGTTAATGACGATGATGTTATCACCATCACAGGCGGCGGCCAGCAGGCCATCTCGCTGGCGGCTCAGCTCTTCTGTAATGACGGCGACACCATCCTCTGCGAAAGCCCCACCTTTATGGCGGCTCTCGACACTCTCAGAAGCATGAGTGCAAAGCTTGTGGGCGTAAATATGGAGGACGACGGCATCGACCTTCAGGATCTTGAAGAGAAGATGCAGATGGAGCCCAAGCCCAAGATGCTCTATATCATCTCCGATTTCCAGAATCCTACCGGTATATGCCTCTCCGAGCACAAGAGAAAGGCTATCTGCGAGCTGGCATACAAGTATGACATCCCCGTTCTCGAGGATAATCCCTATTACGAGCTGCGTTTCGAGGGCGAGTTCATTCCCTTCGTCAAGTGCTTCGACACCCACGGCATGGTCGCGCTGACCTCCAGTATGTCCAAGATAGTCGCTCCCGGCATGCGTGTCGGCTATGTTGTCGCTCCCGGCAAGATGGGCGAGGGCTTCTCGCTGCTCAAGGGTTCGGCCGACCTTCACGGCTCCACATGGGCCCAGCGCGTATGCTGCGAGCTGCTGAATGAGGGCCTCGAGGACGAGCTGGTTTCGCTGCGCGAGCTTTACGGCCACCGCGGCCGCCTCATGTATGAACGCCTCGGAAGATACTGCCATCCCTCGGTGAAGTTTACAAAGCCTCAGGGCGGCATGTTCATTTGGGTAACTCTGCCCGATGGCTGCGATATGCCGGCCTTTGTTGATGAACTGATGGATAATAAGGTGGTCGTTGTATCGGGCGACCAGTTCTTTGCCGAGAACGGCGAGAACAGCACATCCTTCCGCCTCAGCTATTCGCTGGCGAATGACGAGCAGATCGACAGAAGCTGCAGCATCATCGGCGAACTGACACATAAGTATTGCAGGTAAGTGTATAACAGAAAAGCTCCCCAATAGGGGAGCTTTTTCTTTTTAGATAAGAGATAATAATGAATAGATAATATTGAATAACTGCAGCGCCTCGATTTGAGGTGATTCACTTACCGCAAATCTATTTAAATTAGGGTTCCCTGAAAAAATCGAAGATTTTTTTAGGGGAAGAGCAGCTCTTTCGCATCACCTGTGATCTTGGTCTGATATACGGGCTTAGCCTTTGTGCCGACACCGCTTACATATACCTTGCCGTTCTCAAGGATGTTGAAGAAGAACATTTTACCGTTCTCAAAGCTGTTTCTTCTGATCTCAAGAGGCATCTGATTGTTGAGGTAACGTTCATAGTCCTCCTCGGTGTAATAGACCTTGACCGAATATTTGCCCATCCAGCTGGCACTGTCGTTCCACGAGATGAAGCGGCCCTTGGTGACATTTCCGAAAGCCGATTCCATGACCATCTCGGCCTCTTCGCCGAACAGGGTGCGCGACTCGAGAGGATCTTTAAAGCTCAGCATACGGTGGCCGTCGGTCTTGAGGATAACGGCGTAGGGCTTGGTGTCGATCTCAAAATCGTCGGGACGCTCGCCGTAAATGGAGTTATATCCCATCAGAAGGACAGCAGCAACCGCGACACACAGAAGTATGATTCGGCTGAACTTGACCATCTTCTTCTTTTTGGGAGAGAACTCTTCGCCAACGGGAGGCTGGCTGCAGGCAGTCATACAAAGTGATATAAAGATAATTGCCAGAATAAGTATTTTCATAAAGAACTCCTTGCGTAATGGTGAAATTGCTCAACAGAATTAATTATAGCACATTCTGTCAACTCATTAACAGTTAAATATTATATTTGGCATGATGCACAAACAGTGCCTAATGCTTTTGTGCAGTTATCACCTGTCGGCCAGTTCGTCGATGACACGAGCCAGCAGAGTTCGGGCAAGGATAACGGTCTTTCCGGTCTTATGGGCGATGTTTTTCTTGACTGCATGGGTATAGCCGATGCAGTCGAGAACGACTATGTTTCCCGAAAGACCCTTTATCTCTTCGCAGACTCTGTCGAGCTCAGAGGCTGCGCCATAGGGCGAGCCATAGAGTATGGAGGCCTTTGATACATGGCGTTCCCACTTGGCTTTGAGCTGGGGCAGCTGGAGCTTTGATGGAGTGACGACAATTATAGGGTCGGTGTCGCAAAGGGCAGGCATGACTCTGAGCATAATGTCGCTGGGATAGATTATGGGCACATTGTGGCGGAACTGATAAGGAAATTCGCCGGTGCAGAAGAACACAATGAGCTCGACGCCCTGTTTTTCCAGGTCGTCTATACACTGCTGGAGGTTGGGAACGATGAGGCGTTCGGCAAAGGTGACCTCCCTTCCGTCGCGGAGGCGTGACACCAGCACATGGTCGCCTTCCTGAGGGGCGAGAGCCAGTATTTCTTCATAGGTCATCTTATCAAGAGCTCCGGCTTCAATGAGCTCGATCCTGTCGCCCC
>JAFQVZ010000095.1 GCA_017407765.1 Clostridia bacterium
CCCGAAACCACATCATAATCAAGGCTCTGCCATCTTCCGTCACTGTCGGTCTTACATAAAGCAAGCGCCTTGTTCTCATCAATGCTCCACAAAAGGACCGACACGCCCTCTACAGGTGCGCCGCCACGATCTGTTACTCTTCCGTAAATGTTTGTATATATGTCAATGTCGCTGCCGCTCTCTGCCGAATATCCGTTTTCATTAATTATTGGGCGCTCATAAGCCGCCGCGGAAAACGCCGGCAGATAAGAAAGCTGCATTGCCGATGCAAGAATAATACTGATAACTCTTTTCGCTGCTCTATTCATCTGTTTCTCCTCCGCTATGAACCAAAAGACTGTTATCACTTTACTCTGATTATACTCCACAATATCTCATTTGACAAAGGTAAGCAAAGATTTCTTCATTTATTGCAGTAATTTCCTTAGAAATCCAAAATTTATCGTTTTCAGTAAGTAAAAACCGCTAAATCTACGATAAAATCGGGTATTTTTAAAAAAAACTGAATTTATTTAATTTTTTGTTTTACAAGAGGACATGATTGTAGTATAATATTTACGCAAAAGTGAACAAGACGGCGCTATGCCGTACTCTATATTTTCAGATTAGGAGTGATGATACATGAGCCGAATGATAGGTACTGTTTCTATGGGTATTCGTGCTCCCATTATCCGCAGCGGCGACGACCTCGTTGAGATTGTTTCCGATTCTATCCTCGCTGCCATCAATGAAGATGGCCTTACGCCTCGTGACCGCGACGTTGTTGCCATGACTGAGGCTATCGTAGCCAGAGCGCAGGGCAACTATGCCGATGTAGATGCTATCGCCGAAGATGTCCGCCAGAAGCTTGGCGGCGAAACGATCGGCGTTATCTTCCCCATCCTCAGCCGTAACCGTTTTGCCATCTGCCTTCGCGGCATTGCAAAGGGTGCTAAAAAAGTCATCCTTATGCTTAGCTATCCCTCTGACGAGGTCGGTAACCATCTCGTAGACTGGGATCTGCTGGACGAAAAGGGTGTTAATCCCTACAGCGATGTTCTCACTCTTGAAAAGTATCGCGAGCTCTTTGGTGTAATCAAGCATCCTTTCACAGGTGTTGACTATGTTGAATACTACAGCAACCTCATCCGCGAAAGCGGCGCTGAGGTAGAGGTCGTATTTGCCAACGATCCCCGTGCTATTCTCGCTTATACAAAGAATGTCCTTAACTGCGACATCCACACACGCGCACGCACAAAGCGTCTCCTCAGAGCAGCCGGCGCAGAGCGTGTATGCGGCCTTGACGATATCCTTAACGCTCCCGTAAACGGCAGCGGTTATAACGAAAAGTATGGCCTTATGGGTTCCAACAAGTCTACCGAAGACACAGTCAAGCTCTTCCCCCGCGACTGCCAGCCTCTTGTAGAAGCTATCCAGGCTCGTCTCCTTGAAAAGACAGGCAAGCACATGGAAGTCATGGTTTATGGCGACGGCGCCTTCAAGGACCCCGTCGGTAAGATCTGGGAACTGGCTGACCCCGTTGTTTCCCCCGCTTATACAGCAGGCCTCGAGGGTACACCCAACGAGCTCAAGCTCAAGTATCTGGCTGATAACGACTTTGCTTCTCTCTCGGGCGAGGCTCTTCGCGATGCCATCAAGAACGAGATCCAGAAGAAGGACGGCAGCAGCCTGGTCGGTAACATGGCCGCTCAGGGCACAACTCCCCGCCGCCTCACCGACCTTATCGGTTCTCTTTGCGATCTGACATCGGGCTCGGGCGATAAGGGTACACCTATCGTATACATCCAGGGCTATTTCGACAACTATACAGACGAATAATCCGTCATCCTGTCCCCCGGCATAAAGCCGGGGGATTTTTGCAGCCGTTACAAGTCATCCGTTTACCTCTTTACACCGGTACATTCAAGATGATATAATTAATAAAAAAGGAAAGTGAGGAACTGTTATGCCCTATATCGCCATTAAAGCTTATCCCAAAGATGAAGAAACCAAAAAGAGAGTTGTTGAAAGGATCAATCAGGTGTTTCTCGAAGAATGGGGCTGCCCTCCTCAGGCCATTTCTATCTCGATAGAAGAGTTTCCTCCCGAAGAATGGCAGGAAAAGGTCGGCAAGACTGAGATGGAGCCTAAGCTTGACAAAATGATGATCCACTCGGGTGTCAAAAAATATTGATGTTACTTTAAAAGAATGCCGGCAGGAAAAGCTTTCCTGCCGGCCGTTTTTATTTATTCTCGAATACAGCTTTGCCGCCAACTATGGTGATGCTGGCTTTTACATTTCTGATATCCTCTTCATCTATAGATACAAGCGAACGGTCGAGCACAACAATATCAGCCAGCTTTCCCGGCTCAAGCGTACCCTTGATGTCCTCCTCGAAACTCATATATGCGCCGCCCCATGTCATTGCGCGCAGGGCCTCATCTATGGTTATAGCCTCTTCCTTTCCGATGCAGTGGCCATGCATGCCTTTTCGGGTGACAGCCGAATACATTCCCCAGAAGGGATTATGGTGAGCCGAAGGAATATCGGTGCTCATAGACACGATAACACCGGCATCTATGGCCGATCGGAGTGGCGTAAAGGTTTGCTGCTGCTCCTCCCTCAGAAGCTTAGGATACCCATCAGCCTCGTTATATATAAATGCCGGCTGAGCAGCCATTACAATGCCCGCCTCTGACATCATTTTAAGAACCTCTTCGTCGGCATAATAGCAATGGATAAGCTGATGGCGGCGGTCGCCACGATTCTC
>JAFQVZ010000096.1 GCA_017407765.1 Clostridia bacterium
AAAGCCTTTATATCCCCGACAGCGTGAGCGAGATAGGCGACTTTGCCTTTTTCGGCTGCCGAAACCTCTCGAGCCGTCGCCTGCCCGAAGGAGACCTCACTCTGGGACGCAAGGCGCTGGGCCTCTGCCATGCCCTTAAAGAGCTTCATATCCCCAAGGGCCTTAAATATATCGACGACGAGGCCTTCTGCGCCGCGGGTCCCTTCGAGCGCATCACCTGCGACCCGGAAAATCCCCGCTTCACGGTGGCGGACGGCCTGCTGATCACCAAAGAATGGTGGGAGGATGGCTATAAGTACCGCGGCGGCGAGCTTATCACCGCCCGAGCCGGCATAAGCCGCCTTGACCTGACCAAAGACATAACCTCGGTCGCCCCCGGCTGCTTTGAGGGCAATACGACCCTCGAAGAGGTGGTTTTCGAGAGGGATTCTGCCCTGCACTATATCGGCAGAGATGCCTTTAAGGGCTGCACGGCGCTCAGAGAGGTGCGTCTGCCCGAAACCGTCTATACCATCGACGACGGCGCCTTCAGCGGCTGCAGCTCCCTTGCTTCCGTGGAAATGCCCGGGCATATCGAGAGGATAGGCTCGTTTGCCTTTCACGGCTGCAGCATAAATGAGCTCTATATCGCCCCCTCGGTGGAAAGCCTTGGCGAGAGGATCGCCTCGACCATCATGCGCTATGATTCGTCGGGCGCCATTCCTCCCCACACCACCTGCTTTGACCCCGGCACCCTCCTGCTGGTGTGCGAAGGCTCGCTCTCCCATCAGTGGGCGATCATCTTAAGGCAGCCCCACAGGCTCATCTGATGCCCATAAAAAAATGCTCCCCGTGAGGGGAGCTTTTTGTTATGAACTCTGCCCGTATCAGCAGCAGGGGTTGCAGCAGGGATTGCAGCAAGGATCGCAGCAGGGGTTACAGCCGCAGCCGCGGTCGTGCTCGCAGCAGATGTAATTGTTGCAGCCGCTTCCCGCATAATGTACCCAGATCACCACGATGGCGACCACCACCACGATCCAGAAAGCCTGATAGTTCTGGAAGATGCCGCCGCACTGGCCTCTGTTATAATTGTTGCAACACATATTGTCTTGACCTCCTTGATTGGTTTCTCAATCCATATTACGCAGGAGGTGCCCCATTGGTTACAAAGATTTTTGCGATTTTCCTTATGTATTATGGCAGGCTTTTAATTGCCATTCACAGCGCAAAAGAGTATAATCACATTAAAGCAGCGCTTTAGCTGCATACACCGTTATTCATAATATATGTAAGATAAGGAGTGTAAACACTATGAAGAAAAGGCTGTTGTCGCTTGTGCTGGCTGCGGTCATGTGCCTTCAGATGATGCCTCTGCGGGCATTGGGCGCCGATGACTGCGAGCACATATACGACTGGTTCTATGACAGCGGATATCACTGGAAGGCCTGCATTCAGCCTGAATGCGGCCTTGAGGAAGAGGGCACCCGCGCCGCCCACACATGGGATGAGAGCGGCATGACCTGCACCGGGTGCGGCTATGGCGGCCACACCACCTATGTCGACTGGGAAAACGACACCCTTACGGTCGAGCTAACCGCCGCGGCAGGCGACAAGCTGCTGGCCGCCCTTTACGACGAAGAGGGTATGTTCCTCTCCAGCTCGATGCATCAGGCCCTGCAGGACGGCACAAGTCACCTTACCCTCTCAGGCCTTGAGAATGCAAGGACGCTTAGGGTCTTCTCCTTCTCGAGCGAGCTTATCCCCAACCGCCCCGTGCTGGTGCATGACCTTATGGAAAGCGAAGACATCTATCAGGACAATAACTTTGCCGTTGTCGATATCGACGTGAGCGGCAGCGATGTCACCGCCATCATCCGGGCCGGACGCGACTGCACCCTTCATATCGCAGCCTATGACGAAAACAGCGACGAGCTTCTTATGGAAAAGACGGCCCCCGTGTCGGCAGGCGACACCGAGGCAAGCCTTGCCATGGAGGGCCTTCCCCGCTACTTCAAGCTGCGCGCTCAGCTGAAAGATAAAAATGGCAGAGGCCTCCACGAGACCCTCCTGTGTCTCTACTATACCTCGGCCTTTGAGGGCTTTGCCAATCAGACGGCGGCCGACTTCCCTGCCGACCGCGTGCTGAACGTGGGCGACGAGGGCGGCTATGCCGTATTTAAAGATGACGTGCTCCGCCTTGACGAGGAGCCGGAAAAGAACCGCCTTGTCAGCCGTGCAGACGGCATTGCGGTATTTGAAAATGCCGACGAGACCCTGACAAGCCTCGCCTACGGCGACAAACTGGCCTTCACCGACCTTGACGGCAGCGCCGCCACAGCCCTTATCGAGGCCATCTCGGTCAGCGGCGACACCGTCACCATCACCGAAGCTTCAGGTGTGTCGGTCTCCGACTTCTATTCTTCGGTAAAGATCAATATCGTTGCCCTGAGCAGCGACGGCACCGAAACCGCATCGGCCGAAGGCTCAGGTTCTTCGGCAGCCGAAGCTCCCGGCATCACCGACACCACGCTGGATATCACCGATGTCGAGCTGGGAAGCGCATTCACTTTCTCTCCCAAAACCGATGTTTTCACCGCTCAGATGACAATATGGGGCGGCAGCAAGATCATCTTCTATTACGACGAGGTATGGTTCGGCAAGGACTCTATGATGGTTGGTGCCGTAAACCGTGTCAAGCTTGAATCACTATTCACCTTCGGCCCCAATTCACATATGAATGAAAAGAAGGAGATCGGAGACCTGCCCCTTTTCGGAATCCCGAATGTTGCCGACATCTCGATGAAACTTGAAGCCCCTTACAGCGTCGAATGGGCGGCAGGCGGTATTCTCCCCCTGAATGGTGAATGGACAGCCGGCTATCTGTATATCACTCATAATGGTGAAGAATCCACCCAGAAAGCTCAGGAAAAGAATGTCACCAACGGAGAGTTTTCGGCAGGAGGCAAAATCGAGCTTACCGCAGGTTTGCGTGCCTCTATCGAAGCCGGACTTCTTAACGATATGGTATCCATCAACTTCGGCGCAGGTGTTGGATTAAAGGCAGAAGGTGAGCTGGTAGGAAGCGTGGCACCGATACGCGGCGTAGATGAATATCATGCCTGCTATACCTGTGTCAACGGCACTTCTTCCGCATATCTTGAAGCCGATGTAAACCTCGATTATGAAGTCACCGATAAGCTCTCCGGCACATTGTTCGATATCGACCTGATCCGTCTGAACTGGACACTCGGCAAGTTCTATTGTTCGATCTTCAATGATGAACGCAGTATACTCAAGGGCATTCCCGACTACGGATTGGGCGAATGTCCCAACAAGGGATACAGAGTCATAATCAGCACATGGGATAATGAATAAGAGGTCAAAGGTGTCAGGATAGACCTCGACCAGACAGGAGTTGTTTGGAGCGACAGCGGCGAGAGTGTGTGGGTTACCCACCTCTATCCCGGCACTTATACGGCTATCGCCAACATAGAAGGCAACAATGCACAGGCTGTGATCAAAATAACCGACAGTTCCCAGAAAGTAAAGCTTGTGGGCGAAGATAAGACTGTCCGCGGCGTTGTCACCGACAAGGTGACCGGCGAGCCCATCTCGGGTGCATCGGTCGCGGCCATAGGTCCCGAAACCGTTTCTGTCAGCACAAATGCATACGGAGCATACGAGTTTACTGTCTGCGAAGGTACATACGATGTAAGCTGTGCGGCTACCGGCTATGAAGCCCAGTCGGTGGAAATGACATTGACCAAAAACACTTCCAAAAACTTCATTCTTCATCCCCTTATTGATCCCGGCACACTCTCGGGCACAGTCACCGACAGCAGGACCGGCGACCCCATCTCGGGTGCCTCGGTTACCATCACCGCACTGGAAGACCCCGAACGCAGCCAGATCGTGCACACCGAAGCTGACGGAACCTACAGCGCTCTGCTGAGCGAAGGCCTCTATGACGTGGCCTTCTCGGCAGACCACTATAAGCCGGCCTCCTCCTCTGCCGGCATCGACCCCGAAAACACCACCACCCTTGACCAGACTCTGGAGCGTTATCGCGGCAGCCTTTCGGGCACCATCACCGCACAGGAGACCGAGGAGATCAAGTTCACCGGTGCCACGATAACCGTCACCCTTAACGGAACGGTGGTCGGCAGCGCCTCCACCGGTGCCGACGGCATCTATTCCATCGACGACCTGCCCAGCGGCGAGCTTCAGGTCACCGTCCGTGCCGACGGATTCGGAAGTGTTTCGGGCACAGCCTCTGTCCCCGACGAGGGCGAAGGCATCTTCAGTGCCTATCTGAAGGCCTCTCAGGGCTACGGCGACCTCGGAACCACAAGCTGGGAGCTGACCCACGACGGCACCCTGCGAGTTTACGGCACCGGCAGCGCGGGAGGATATAACTGGAACACCTATTGGGGCCGCCCCTCCACCCCCTGGCACAGCCTTGAGCTTGCAGACAAAGTCTATAAGGTAGTTGTTGAAGAAGGTGTCACCGACTTCGGCCGCTTCACCTTTGCAAAGCTGCCCAACCTTGTAAGCGTCGACCTTCCCGACACCCTTACCGGCATCGGCGAATATGCATTCAGATACTGTAATTCTCTGACCCATGTTTCCATCCCGGGATCGGTAAGGAACCTGTCTGCCACCGCCTTCGATGGCCTCAGCAGCCTGAATACCGTTATCTTTGAGGAAGGCGCCACCGTTGCAGGCGGCCTGCAGGGCTCGGCGGTTCAGACAGTAGTCATCCCCGACACCGTTGAAAGCTTCGGCAACTATGCCTTTAACGGCTGCAGCAACCTCAAGCAGATCCACTTCCCCAAAAACCTTAAGAACATTGGACATTATGCCTTCAACTACAGCGGCATCACCAGCGCCGTCCTTCCCGAAGGCCTTGAAAGCATAGGAGATAATGTATTCAACTCCTGTGTCAACCTGACTGCAGTCTCTATTCCCGACTCGGTCACAAGCATGGGCAGCGGCACCTTTGTCGACTGCGTAAAGCTCACCTCCGTCCGCCTGTCGGCCAATGTTACAGCGATGCCTACCTTCCGCAGATGCTCCAGCCTGCGCGTTCTGGATGTTCCCGAGGGAGTCACCTATATCGGCGCATATGCGCTGGAAGGCACCACCCTCGACAAGCTGATCCTGCCCAAGTCCCTCAAGACGATAGACTATGGCGCCACAAACGGCTGCAGCACCATCCCCGTCTATTATAGAGGCACTCAGGAGGAATGGGATGCGATCGACATCGTAGATAACAGCAACGACGCGCTGCTCAACAGCCCCAATGTAACCTATAACTATACCGGCAGATAACAGACAAAAGGCCCGCCCCATCAGAAGGGGCGGGCCTTAAATCTTTTTATTGACAAAATCACCTTATATCGCCGCTCAGGGCAAGGCGGTCGC
>JAFQVZ010000097.1 GCA_017407765.1 Clostridia bacterium
AGACTCCCACTGAAGTAGAGCTGACTTTTATTTACGGAGGAAAAGAATATACCGTAAAACGAAGTCCGGAATACGACCGCCCTTCCAGACGAGGTGACGGAATGACCACACAGAAGGCTGAAGCACAGCTCATACGTCCCGATGGCAGTGTGGTCACAAAGATACGTGAAGTCGACAAGGCGGTGCAGGAGATATTGGGGATCGACCGCGATCAGTTCTCACAGATAGCTATGATATCGCAGGGAGATTTCCGCGAACTGCTTTTTGCCGGAACTCAGAAAAGGCAGGAGATATTCCGCGAGATATTCCGAACCGGCCGCTATCAGCAGCTGCAGGAAAGGCTTAAAGCCGACTCGGCCGAGCTTTCACGCCGGAGAGATGAAGCCCAAAGCAGCCTTGCACAGTATATCCGGGGGACCCAGTGTCCTGAAGGCAGTGAATATGCCTTGAAGCTGGATGAGGCAAAGGTAGGTCAGCTTCTTATAGGAGATACGGTGGAGCTTATAGAAAATATAATCGAGGCTGATGAGGCAAGCGAAAAAAGCCTTATGGCCGCCCTTGAAAATACAGAGCTTAGCATTTCCCGGGCTTCGGCGCTGCTTGTCAGGGCGGAAGAGTATGCTAAAGCGGAGGAGGAGCTCAGCAGGACACAGTCCGGCATTGAAAAACAGGCGGCCCTCAGGGATTCGCTTTATGAAGCGTTTGAACGCGAAAAGGCCAGAAAACCTGAAAGGGATGCCATCGAGCAGGAACTGGCAAAGCTTGAAACACAAATGGAGAGCTACGACCGCCTCGATTCTCTGCTGAAAGAACTGAAGGAAACAAAGGGCGTTATCGAAAGAGATACGGGCAGAAGCCAGGTGCTTGAGAAGAGTACGGAAATACTGACAAAGGAGATAGAATATAATAAAGCCCGACATAAGGAGCTGGGATCGGCGGGTGAGCAGCGCGAAAGAATAAAGCATGAAAAAGAGCAGCTGGAGCAGCGTTATTCCGCGCTGCAGAATCTTTATAAGGACATACGGGACTACAGCGCCGTCTGCGGTCAGCTGAGGCAGGCTCAGGAGTCCTATGCTGCGTCGATGCGGGAAGCCGAGGGACTCAGAGAGAGATACAACAGCCTAAATAAAGCATTTCTCGACGAGCAGGCCGGGATCCTTGCACAGACTCTTGAAGAAGGCAGGCCATGCCCGGTCTGCGGTTCGGTGCATCATCCCGATATAGCCAGGCCTTCAGCCAAGGCTCCTACAAAAGAAGAGCTGGAGAAACATAAGATTTTGTGGGAAAAGGCACGCGAAAAGGCCGACAGCGAAAGCGCCCGGGCCGGAGAGATCAGAGGGCGTGCTGCAGGAGCTCAGGCAGCGCTTAAAGCTCAGGCTGATGCTCTGCTTGGCGAATGTGAACTCAAAGATGTCCCGGAAAAGGTCAGAGCCGAGGGCACTCAGGTCAAAGAACGTATAGATAAGGCTGCCGAGTCAATTGCCTTTGAAGAAAAGAAGATCATAGACCGGGAGAGGCTTGAAAAAGAGATAGCGGGTAAAGAAAAGGAGCTTGCCGACAAGCACAAGAAGCTTGCCGAGCTGCGTGAGGCTATAGCGTCGTTTTTGGCTTTTTCGGAAGGGCTGGACCGTCAGATATCCGACCTTCGTTTGGAACTCGCCTTTGAAAGCAAGGCTGCGGCAGCAGAGCATAAGCTTGCCAGAGAAAGGGTAAGACGCGAGCTTACAGATTCCCTTGAAAAGGCACAAGCGGCATTTTCGGAATGTGAAAAGGAAATAGCTTTGCTTAACGGCAAGGCCGGACAGCTGAAGCTTCAGCTTGAGCAGGGGTGCGATATTGATGCCGATAAAGAAGCAGCTGAGAAAAATGCACTTTTGGCTGACAAGCAGCATATTATCGCATCGCAGAAACAGATCCATGCGAGACTTGAGGCAAACAGGATCGCTCTTTCCAATATCAGAGCAAAGACCGGCGACCTGGCACATATAGACCGGCAGTGGAGCATGATAAGTTCGCTTTCCAATACTGCCAACGGCAGAGTCAGCGGAAAAGAAAAAGTCATGCTTGAAACCTATGTCCAGATGGCTTATTTTGACCGGATTATCGAAAGAGCAAATATTCGATTCAGCTCTATGACGGGGGGACAGTATAACCTCAGACGCCGCCGCGAGCCGGCACAGAACCGAAGCCAGAGCGGACTTGAGCTGGATGTTATCGATCACTATAATGGAACAACGCGCAGCGTAAGCTCGCTTTCGGGCGGCGAAGCTTTTAAGGCGTCTCTGTCGCTGGCATTGGGGCTTGCCGATGAAGTTCAGGCATCTGCGGGAGGAATAAGACTTGACACTATGTTTATCGACGAGGGCTTCGGCACACTTGATGACGAATCGCGCAGGCAGGCGATACAGACGCTTAGCGGACTTGCCGAGGGCAACAGATTGGTGGGCATAATCTCACATGTAGCCGAGCTAAAAGATAAGATAGATAAGCAGATAGTGGTCAGAAAAGAAAAGACCGGCGGCAGCAAGGCCGTTATCATATCCTGAGCAGAAGCCTGCGGCAGTTTGATCCCATAAAAGGACGGCTATAGACACATCTATATATTTATGATAGAATGTATAAAAATATGTAGAGGTGCAGACATGGAGTTTACGTTCAGGACGGTATATGACCAGAAGGCCACAACCGCTATGGCCAGGGCCCTGAGAAAGACAATAAGAAAAAAACACAGCCGCCGCAGCCATGTTTTTGGCTGGATCGTGGTCGTTCTGGCGATTATGTTGATGATATCCGCGGGTATCAGGTTTGACGCAAGAACGATCGTTACCGGTGGAGCAGTTGCCTTCCTGCTTGCGGCACTCGTATGGGAAGACCGAATCAACGGATGGGTAGCACGCAAAAGGATGCTGCCCGGAATGAGTGACAACACTTCTGTTTTTGGTGATGAAGGATACCACACCGAAAACCCGGTCGGAAAGACCGACTGGAGCTATGGGAATATTGATGTCATAGCGGAAGACGATGATTATTTTGCATTCATATTTGGCAAAAACCATGCACAGGTGTATGATAAAAGTTCGATATCGGGCGGAACTGCCGATGAGTTCAGAACCTTTATCAAGGAAAAAACAGGACTTGAGGTCAATAAAATATAATGGAAGCTCCCGAACCGAGGTTCGGGAGCTTTTGCTATTCACAGGTGCTGTATTCGCGGTAGGGGAGCTGCTCTTCTCTGGCATATTCGGCGGTTTTCGAGCCTTTAGGCACGAAAAGACATATATTTGGGCAGCCGATAAAGGTATCTTCGGCAAAATCTGTGTTGCCTCCTTCAAAGATCACGGTTTCGAGGCCGCTGCACCATGCGAATGCCGTGGGAAGAACTGCGTATACATTCTGGGGTATCACCACTCGGGTAAGGGATGGGCAGAACTCAAATGCGCCCTCGCATATCTCATCAAGGTCGTTGTTCAGCACGATTTCTTTAAGAGAACCGCACAGGCAGAAGGCGCCATATTGTATGCTTCTTAAACCTTTGGGGAAGATCACTTTTTCGATGTCGCTGCGTTCAAGGAAAGTGTTGATCCCGATTGTGTGTACGCCTTCGGGGATGGTGATGCAGCCTCCGGGGCCATCGTATCCTTCGAGGATGCCGTCTTTGATCATAAAGTTCATGTTTCTTTTCTCCTTATCGGGTAAAATCAATATGTTATGCAGGGGATATCATTCTGCATAGCATAACTTTCGGCAAACGAGCCTTTGGGAGCTTTGATGGTCAGATTGTCGCTTTCGGAAAAGGCGCGCTGAATGGCAGTTACGCTTGCGGGAAGGGTGATCTCCCTGAGATTGGGGCAATTACAGAATGAAAAGCTGCCGAGGGTCGTGACACCCTCAGGTATCTCTATTCGGGTGAGTGATTCACAGTAGGCAAAGGCAAAGCTGTCTATGACAGTCACCTTTGAGGGGATGGTTATTTCGCTGAGAGATTTACAGAGGTGGAAGGTGCCGCTGGGGATCTTCGTGACGTCGTGAGGGATATTTACGGTTCTGAGATTGATGCATCCGGCAAAGGCGGCCGAGCCAAGGTCGGTCAAGGTATAGGGAAGTCCGATCGCTTCGATGGTTTCGTTTCCTCTGAAGATCTCGGGCTTAAGAGCGGTGACGGTGCTCTTGCCCACCATGGCCGGGATGTCAGCTGTTTTTTGAAAGCCGAGATATTTTGTTATGGTGACTCCGGTGCTGTTCTTTTCATAGCTCCAGTGTTTTTTTATCTCGGAAACCGGGACCAGGCCCGTCATAAGGGCCTGCATCTGTCTTTTAAACTCGCGCTCAGGGTCGGGAGGGCCGAAGGTCCTTCTCTGATATTCAAGAAGAACGGCCTTGAGCTGGTTATCGTCATTCTGCTCGGCAGCCTCCAGCATAAGGTCTACGTCGTTTTCTTTGAGGAGCTTATATTCAGTGAGGAACTGAAGGATCAGAGGCTCTTTTATGCCGGCATCGCGAAAGAAAGATTTGAAATGTTTGATATAATTTATATTCTGCTGAAAGACCTCAGGGTCATAGTCACGGCCGAGAGTGGTGTTTATCATAAAACCACAGACGGCCATTTTTTTGTTCTGGCGGGGAATTGAGGTGAGGGGCAGATAGGGGGCAAAGATGAGCATCTCGCTTTCGCCAAAGGCATCGGCATCAATTTCGGCAGTTTTGCTTAGTATCGTAAGAGTATGAAGGGCAGGGCAGCCTGCAAAGGCGCTGCGGCCGATAAAACTGACAGTTTCGGGAAACTCCAGCGACTGAAGGCTGTGGCAGAAAGCAAAAGCCATAGGCTGGATTCGTTCAAGTTTATGGGGGAGGGTGACCTCACGGAGCTCATAACACTTTTTGAAGAGTCCGTATGGGATATAAGTGAGTTTTTCGGGCATTATGACCGTTTCCAGCGAGGCACAGCTTTCAAAGGCATTGGGGTGAAGAGTGGTGACCGAACTGGGAATGAGCACATGGAACTCGCAGCGGCAGTTCAGAAAAGCCTGTTCACCGATCTCCTTGAGGCCATCGGGAAGGTTGATTGTCAGAAGACTTGAGCAGTTGGCAAAGGCCTGCTCGCCAATGGATATGAGGCCGGTAGGAAGCTCGGCCATAGTGAGTCGTCTGCAGTTGATAAAAGCCTGAGCGCCGATGGTCCTGACGCTTTTAGGGATGTCTATCTTTTTAAGAGCGCGGCATCCGGCAAATGTACCCTGGCCGATCTCTTTAAGGCCATCGGGAAGGTTGATCGATTTGAGGGAAGAGCAGCCCCAAAAAGATTCCGATTCAATGGATGTTACCGTGTTTGGGAGGGTGATATCGGTGATATCATCGCGTTTATAGAAGGCTGTATTGCTTACGGTGGTAACGCCATGGGGGACGATCACTTTAGGGCCTTTTCCGTAATAGCGAAGAAGAACATTGTTCTTAATATGAAAGCTCATTTAAATCTCTCCTTTATTTTATAATTCTTTCATCATGAGTATAAAACATAGGAGATATTGCCATCCAATAGGCGGTGGAGTTTTGATGTGCATCCGTGGGAGGTTGCAAAAAGTTATATTTGGATGTATACTGTTAAACGTAAAAGGATTATGGAGTGATAATATGAAAATGAAAAAGAGCAGCACCGACCTCACCGAAGGTAATATTCTTAAACTGATTATTACCTTTGCCATGCCGATACTGGCAGGTCAGGTGTTTCAGAGCCTCTATAACAGCGTCGACTCGATCGTTGTTGGGCGCTTTGTAGGTACGACCGCTCTTGCGGCGGTCAGCACAAGTGCCGATATCTCCCGTTTGCTTGTAGGCTTCTTTACCGGTCTTTCCACCGGCTGCGGAGTTCTGCTGGCCAGATATTTCGGAGCCAAGAATTATGAACGTCTCCACGATGCCATCCATACCTCTCTGGCATTTTCGATCATGCTGGGCTTTGCAATGGCAATAGTAGGTATTGTGGCCACCCCTGGGCTGCTCAGGCTGGTAGACTGCCCTGCCGATGTATATGCCGAGGCGGCGATGTATCTCAGGATATATCTTGCCGGTATTTTCTTTACCTCGCTGTATAACGTTGGTTCCGGCGTGCTTCGTGCTGTAGGCGACTCGAAAAGTCCCTTCATATATCTGGTCATTTCCAGCTTCATGAACATCGTTCTTGACCTTGTATTTGTAGTTTATTTAAAAATGGG